>JANMNR010000606.1:0-13117 GCA_031368325.1 Pirellula sp. | reverse complement strand
CGACCTGTTCCGATGACCCATCATGGTCTGGTTCCAGTACCCGTTGTACTGCCAGCTGTTATTGATGCCAGTGAGCGCCGTGCAACCAGCAAACGGAATGGCGGCGGAGCTAGCCATTAGCACTAAGGCCAAACGTTTTCGAACCAACCGTAGCCAACCCCGCTTAAGGCGAAGCATTGCCATTTCAATATGTTTGACCGACATTTCGATCCCCCCCAAGGTAAATTCTTGATGCTGGGAAGTTTTGTTCATGCTGGGCCGATGGATTGTCCGCCGGCTTCATGGCACATACTCCCTCTACTGGGTATCGGATTTAGGCAGGTTCCAAATTTAATGTTTGTCCGGACATTGACACTAATAGCGGTTAGCGCTGGCATTTGGTTTAGTGAGATGGATTCAATTGCGACGGGTAACCACATGTTCAGGTTCTATTCCAACGGTTCTAGAAATGAAATTTTTCGATTTTGGCTTTTAGCCTATTACAATCAGTCGTTGATTCCGCTCCTTTTGGCGAGCGTTGATTTTCAAAACCTGCTTCCACAAAGTTCTTCATGTCCAGTCGCTCCGAAAAACAAAACTCCGAAAAACGCAACGAAAAGCAGCGTCCGAAAAGGGCGGAGATGAAGCCATGGCGGGCGGTGGATATTTCTGAATGGGTTTTGTGCGGTTTAACGCTCTTGGTTATTGTTTCGCTGCCATGGTACTTTGGATGCGTCCAGTGGAAGTCGCAGTATTTGCTGGCATGGGCCAGCGCTGCCATAGGCTTGGTTGCTGCACTGCACTGCATCATTTGCACATTGAGTAAGTCCAGGGACGTTAGTGTTCCGTGGCTCACGTGGCTTTTGTTTTTGCTCGGTGTTTTTGCATTTTTTCAGTCGCGACAAGTTTACTCATGGCTGGAGGGGGAAACCGCACCGGCGTCGGTTCACATGCAGCGTTGGGCCCTTGGTCTTTCAGAGGCTCCTAAATCCTACGACTTGACGCTAGCTACTTCTCCGAAAGTCAACGAAGCGGGAGGGGTAGCGGAGACTGAACGAATACCGTGCGACTTAAAGGAAGTGCCAGAGTCCGAGCGAAAATTGGCTTTGAGTATTGAGCCGCTTCATACGCGTGGCGCCGCGATTTGCTTGTTTTTGAGTGGCCTGTTTGTTTGGATTGGGCGAATGGTCTTCTCTGATTCAACCAAGCAACTGTGTTTGTTTATCGCGATGACGTTGATCGGGGTGTTGATTGCATGCGTCGGCATTCAGGGGGCAATTTCGTACCAGTCGCTGAATTTTCTAGGGCTACAAACGGGTTCTTCGTTTGCTACTTTTGTTTCTAAGAATTCGGCTGGGGGTTTTTACAACATTTGTATAGCCGGTTGCTTAGGTTTACTCGGTTGGACTTTACTCAACACTGAGCGCTCGACAAAGGACACGCGCTATCGCTTTGCTGATAAAAGCCTTGTTTCCAGAATGAGAGGGTTCGCGGAGGATTCTTTAGCAGATTTAAATACAGCGCAAATCGCGGTCGTACTTTGTTTGATTGGCATCGTTTCGGCCCTTTTGATTAGCCTTTGCCGAGGCGCGGCGGTCAGCGCGTTGGGCGCAATCATCGTGGCTGCTTTTATTGCGAACGCAAGGAATAGAAATCGAGGAAGCTGGGTCATCTTTGTGACCGTGGCCACTGTTTTCGTGGCCTGCATGGTTGGATTTCAAGTCGAGGACAGGGCCTACTCAAGCCTGGAAAGCCTTTCTGAAATTGACTTACAAAAGGAGCTGATTGCTGGAAGAGCTTACATTTGGTCGATGGCTTGGAAAGCGATGATGTTTTATGGTTGGCTTGGCAGCGGGCTAGGCACGTTTCATTACGCATACTTACCGTTCCAGGAACCTTCGTCACCCGTATGGTTCTACCATGCTGAGAGTTTGTACGCGCAATGTGGCGTGGAACTTGGTTACGTTGGAATTGCGGCAATGATAACAGCGATTGTTTTGCTTCTTGCCGAACTTCAAAAGCCTGCAGTTAAGGACAATTGGGGAATGGCTTTTCCCGCAAAACTAGCAGGCGCTTTCTTGGTCGTTAGTCAAACGCTGCACTCTTTCGTTGACTTTGCGATCATTTTGCCGTCGCTTTTTGTTCCAGCGTGCGTGTTATTGGGATCGGTTCTGGGGACAATTCGTAACTCGCAAATCGCGTCATCTCGCAAGCGAAGTCGCAGTGGTCAGGTACCTGAAGTAAAACTGCCTTCCAAGAGCGTTCCGTGGATGCGCAAGGGGCTGATGGGAATTGGAGTAAGCTTGGGTTGCGTTGTCGTCATTGTATCACTTGCAGATAGCGTCAAGTCGCTTGCAGCTAGCGAGTCTATGGTCGATTGGACAAAGGTCCAAGAAAAGAAATTGCTGGAGGAGCAATCGCCGGAGCGAGTATTAGAACTGGCCAAGATTTGGGCCGGAGAAAAGTTTTTGCAAACGAACGCCGCATCAATAAAAGGCAACTCAATAGCGATGCGAGAGTTTGCAGATGCGTTTGTTTTTGAATACCGCCTGAATCAACTAATGAAGGCTCAGCTCACTGTTGCATGGTCTGAGTCCTGGCCGACCACCGCGCCAGCCACACTCCAGTTGGTCAACCAGAGGGAGCGAGATCGAAGGAAAAAAGAGCAATTCTTGGAATCGATTGGCGGCCAAGAAGCACTGGACCGTTTGAATAAAGCTGCGAATTGGTACGCGTTGGGTCATACCAAGTCTCCGCTGGATTGGCGGCTGAGTTGGGGACGATGCTTGACGAACTTGAGTTGCGAACGCGACGACCTGGCGAGACTATTACCTGCAAACATGGCTTTGGCTAAGCATAGCTCCCAACAGCTCATTGCAACGACCGTGCTATTTAGAGATCAGTTTGATTCGAGCCGTTTTGACCAAGTGTTAAAACAAGCAATGAAGTCAAATCCCTCGTCATCAACCAATTGTGCAAAGGTGATTGCGGCGGAAACAGCAGATGAAAACATCTCCGTCTCAATCTTTCCGCAACGATACGATATTCTTGAATCGATCGCCGTGCAGACGTTCAACAAGGCAGCTTTCCCGGAAACCAATCGTCGACTGTGGACTCGTGCGCAGGAGCTTGTAATCCAAGCACCGATGACTTCATCTCGACGGGAATTGTGGTTGGCCGACGCCTCCGTTGCGCTTGCGGACATAAACGGGGAGATCGCCCACTTGCGTTCTGCGTTGGGTTTTGAGCCAAACGACGTAAGGCTCCGATTGCGACTTGCGAATCGTCAACTTGACATTGCGGACCTGATTGAGGCCAAAAAAACGTTAGAAGCGTTGCAGCGAATTGCCCCGCTTGATGCCGAAGTCAAGGCCCTTCAGGATAGAATAAAGAACTCTAAGGGGCCTTAAAGGAATCTTCACTGTTGCAATCCTTTAATTCGGCGCAACCATGCCAATTCACAAAATTGTTAGAAGTGTGAAGATCGCAATTTGCCCCCCCGCATTTGATTTATTCCACAAATGCAGGAACCTTTGGCTGGATTGATTGGCTCGATCGCTTAAGATATAGGTCTCGTATCTGTAAAACCTCACGTAGCGAAGTACCATCGATGGACGCAAGCAGGCCAATGTCAGAGAGTGCCGGAACACCAACCCATATGCAAGCGACACCCGCCAGTCCGGACCTTGTTAAAATTCTTTTGCGATGGAAGTGGTTGCCGATTTTAGGATCCGCGATAGGAGCGACGTTGGGATATCTGTATTTCGTCCAACAAGCACCGCAGTACAAAGCGTCGGCTCAAATTCAAGTTGTTACGCCTGGAAAAGAGATCAACATCACAGCCTTTAACAACGGCGTTGCCGAGGCGACTGGTTCGAAAAGTGATGAATTGGTCGTCCTGCAAAGCCCGCTAGTGCTGCGAAATGCAGTTGAGCAAGGCAACCTTGCACAAAATCGCAAGCTCTCAGGGCTGTCGAACGAGCAAATCGTTCAAAAACTTCGAAGTCCCAAATTGTTAGATGTTCGATTAGGCACCAAGGATGCAGGTAGTAATATCATTAACATCGGCGTCACAACCGACGACGCTGATCTTTCGGTGGAAATTGTGCGCGCAATCGTGGCGGGCTATGAGGATCATGTAACCCAAAAGTTCAAAGGCTTTGCCAATGAAGCTGTCGCCACATTAACTAGGTTCAGTGAACAATACGAAGAGAAGTCCAAGAAAGCAAAAGCAGAGCTTGCCTCGTTAAAAAAGAAATCTGATTTGATGTGGGTTGACGGCAAGCCTCGGGATCCAGCGAGTGACAAGATTCTTACTTACAACGATACCATTTTATCGATCGAAACCAAAATGAAGAACATCGAAGCTGTTCTTCAAGAGGTTGATCGCGGAGTCGAACGTAAAGCCCCGATGGACAACTTGCTCCGTATGATTGCGTTGTCAACCACGGAAGTTGGCGGAATCAAGCTTGACCAGGAAGCAGCCGCCGAAATCAACAAGCAGGATCTTGGCCGAAGTATGGTGGCACAAGTGGATGCTTATGAAGATGAACGAGTTGTCCCCGTCAGAGCCGAGTTGGCCAATCTACTAGAGCAATCCTTAGGGGAATCTCATCCGACGGTGGTCACTGTTCGGCAGAAACTTTCCAAGCTTGAGGAAGATCTGCTCCGAAGGAGGGAAAGGCTTAGAAAGGCAGAGGAAACGATGGCGACCGAATTTGGCGCAAGCAAAAAAGAGCTTTCGACTCCTGAAAGTCGGCTGGCAATTGCGGTCGGTGGACTCCAAACAACATTGGCCAAGCTCACGATAGAACGAGGTCGTTATGTTCAGGAGTCGCTTGAATTGAAAACCAAGATGCAGGAAAACCAAGCATTGATTGGCGAGTACTCCTTTAACCTAGCCGAGTTGGAAGCTGTAAGTGCGGTTGCGGAGGGAATCAGCGACAATTTACGCAAACTAAATCTCGGTTCTGAGTATGGCCAAAAGACTGTGACGCGTCTTGAATTACCAACAGTGGCCGCATTTGTCGGGCCCAATTGGTCCCGTTTTTTGGGTATTGGAGCCCTTCTCGGTTTCGTTGCTTTTAGTGGATTTGCCTATCTCCTGGAATTAGCGGATCGTTCGTACCGAAATCCAGATGAGATCGCCACGGATCTCGGTATGCCGATCATAGGTCACTTGCCTCTTGCAACTTTATCGCGAGCCGACCGCATCGATGAGAAAGTGGATAGCTCCATCGTTACGCTGCACAAAAATCGTTCGTCGCTCAGCGAAGCGTTTAGAGGTATTCGCACGGCTGTTTTCTTCGGCTGCCAGCAGGGGAATATTAAAGTCATTCAGGTTACAAGTCCAGTTCCCGGCGACGGCAAGTCCACGGTGGCCGCTAACCTGGCGGTTTCGATTGCACAATCCGGGCGTCGTGTTTGCATCATCGATTGCGACTTCCGCAGACCTCGCGTTGCCAAAATATTTGGATTAAAGGAAGACATCGGATTGGTACAAGTGATTGGCGGAAAGGTTGAGTTAGAGGAAGCGATTCAGGAAACATCGATTGAAAACCTGTTCTCCGTAACTTGTGGTCGCCGGCCAGGAAATCCATCCGAGTTGCTTTCCAGTGAGAGGTTTGCGGAATCGTTGGCGTCGCTCCGCGAACAGTTTGATTTTGTGATTGTGGATACTCCGCCAATGCTTGTCGTGAGCGACCCGGCCAACGTTGCCGTTATGGTTGATGCTGTGCTTCTTACTGTTCGATTGCGTAGAAATCTCAAGCCGATTGCAACCCGCGCGGCCCAGATGCTGCACTCCATTAACGCAAATATGCTCGGAGTTGTTGTCAACGGCATTGGCGTTGGCGGCAATGGATACGGATACGGCGGATACCGCTATGACAACTACAATGGCGGCAGTTCAAGGGGATACGGCAAAAGCGGTTATGGCGGATATGGATACGGCTCTACCTATCAGTATGGTGGGTACTACGGCGGAACGATGGTCGGTCGCGACTATTACGACGATCAGGTGCCAAAGCCCGTTGCAAAGAAAAACAAGTCGGTTTCCAGTTCGTCCTAGAATGAACAGTCGTGCCTAAAGTTTGTGTAATCAATGTCGTTGGCCTGACTAAGGAACTACTGCCTTACGCTCCGAACATCCGACGACTTGGCTTGGCAACTCCATGGAATGCTCCATGGCCCGCTGTCACATGTACGTCGCAAGCGACGCTTTTGACGGGACTCCCCCCAAGTCAACACGGCATTGTCGGTAACGGATGGTATTTTCGGGACACGGCTGAAATTCGTTTTTGGCAGCAGTCCAATCAGCTTATTCAACATTCGGGCTTAATTTACGACGGTGTTGAGACGGCAAAATTGTTTTGGTGGTTTAATCAACACGCGCCTGTTCGTTGGAGCGTCACCCCGAAACCGCATTACGGTTGCGATGGTTCTAAATCGTTTGATGTCATCGACCAGACCGAGTGTCGGCTAACGGAACAACTCGGTCCTTTTCCCTTTTTCTCTTTCTGGGGGCCGAACGCTGGATTGCCCGCTTCCGATTGGATCGCTAGAGCGACTGCGCTGGTCCTGCGGAACAAAGCACCGCATCTGACGCTTACTTACTTGCCACATTTGGATTATGACTTTCAACGCTTTTCCGACCCGGACAAGGAAAGGGTGGCAGAAGTGGATCGATGTGCGGAAATCGTCATTGATGCCGCCCAATCGATTGGTGCAGTGCCGATTGTCGTTTCTGAATATGGGCTGGTGCCGGTGCAGAGGTCTGTTTCGATCAACCGAGCCCTTCGGCAGGCCGGGTGGTTGGCTGTTCGCAATGGGCCATTTGGTGAAATGCTTTTGCCTGGCGATTCTAAAGCTTTCGCGGTTGTGGATCACCAGGTTGCTCATCTTTACGTGCGGGAGCCCGGCATGAGGGATGAAGTTCGAAGCCTAGTGCAGTCATTGGAGGGAGTGGACGCCGTTTTGCATCCGAGTGAACTCGATTTGGACCATCCACGTAGTGGTGACTGGATCGTGCTCGCCAAGGAGCAGTGTTGGTTTGACTATTACTATTGGTTGAACGATGAATGCGCGCCCGACTTTGCACGCACCGTGGATATTCATCGTAAGCCGGGGTACGATCCGCTTGAACTCTTTATGACGTCGAAGCTACGAGCGATGGCGAGGCTCGCTCAAAAGCAGCTTGGCTTCCGCTACAAAATGGATGTCATTCCACTTGATACGAATTTGGTTAAGGGAAGTCATGGCTTGCGGCCAGAACCAAATCGCAGTCCGCTGATCGTAGGTCCAGGAGCGCCCGCCGATATGCTCCTATTTAAGGACTATGTTCGCGGGTTGCTAGGGTTGTAGCGAGAGGTCATTCTTGCGTTCGGCCTTTCTTGTGCGTCGACCATAGAAAACAAAACAAGTTGGTTTAATATGAAAATCACGCGTTGAACGACGCGCCAACGGCTTAGCCATGCACTTTCATCGTCATGCCAACGCAATGCAACTCGTCACATTCTTAATATTGCCGTCGGCGTTGCTATCCGTTCATCTGATCGGTTTTGCTGCCGACGAACATGTTGCGAACGCAACTCTTGGCAGGTTTGTCGACTGGGCCGCAGTTGTCAAGATGTGGATGGTTGTTGGCTGTTTCGGCTTGGCTTCGCGTTGGCTAGAAAAAGCGCAGCAACTTTGTTTCGATTCGATGGGACATGCGACTAGCTATTCGCCGATTTCGCTATTTCGCAACCACGAGTCTTTGTTGATGTGGCTTTGGTGTCTGTTGCAGCCTTTTTGCCTAGTCGCGTCGGGCTGGACTCACTGGACACAGTCGCTTAGTCCAGCATTGGGCTCACAAGCGATGAACATCTTCATGCTGATTGCACCGAGCGTCGTGCTTTTGGTCTTGGTAGAGGCGATTAGAGTTTCTCGTGCCAGTCGGCGTTTCGCACATGGTAAATCGGTCTTTGTGCAACTCGTTTATGGTAGTCGAGAAATGAAGCGATCGATTGCAAGCACTTGGCTCGTACCGCTTTTACTGCCGGTCGTCATTGCCGGCATGGTCGATGTTGGAACACGAGCGAATATTACCGGAACAGGACATCGGACGATCGAAGCGGTTGCATTTACCATGGCCACTTCCGTCTTTGTTATTCTCATGATGCCTCACTTGTTCACAGTTCTCATTGGAGCAGGTGCGGTCGATCCGACGATCGCGTCCCTGGTGGATAGAACGTGGAGACTGGGCAGTCAAAAGGTTCCACGCATTATGCATTGGCCAACCGGTTGTCGCATAGCAAATGCAGCAGTCGTAGGGTTATTTGGCTTTGGTCGAAAACTGTTGCTCACGGATGCCTTGATACAAAGGCTGAACGACCGTGAGCTGTCCATGGTCGTATTGCATGAGTTGGCGCATTGCATTCGCTTTCATGCCTGGATACGAATGTTGCCTACTTTGGCTGCGATAACCACGCTGCTGATTGCGATGGCATTTCTGTCGGGCATTTGGCTCACTTTGAGCTGTGTCGTGATTCTCGCTTTATTTGTCGTTGGACTGATTTCAATCTGTTGGTGGACTGAGTTTGATGCGGATCGTATTGCCATCAAGCTGGCAATACGATCAGAACAAGGGCATTCGAATCGAAGCGACACAAGCCTTTATGCGCAGGATTTATCCGATGCGTTGATCAAGATATATGGAATGCGAAACTTGCGCCTAAGTAGTTGGATGCACCCAAGTTGTTCGCAGCGACTGGCGGCGATTCGACTGTTAACTTAGCGGCTCATGTTAAACAAAATGTAGGTACCGCTCTTTCCGGCGACCGCGACGTCCACTCGATGATCACCGTTCAAGTCACCGGTGGCGATCTGAAGACCGACACCCACATGCCCTTGCTCGATCGGCGATTTGCGAAACTCCCCTTGCACCAGTTTATAGGCATTGATCTCTGGCATGTCCTTTCCACCAGGATCGCCACCGTTGTGTGCAAAGTAACGTTTGCCACTAATGAGTTCATCTTTTCCGTCGCCGTCGAGATCTGCAAAAATGAGGGCGTGCGGTTGAGAAAACGATTTGTCGATCACTCGCTTATCGAATTGGAGGGAACCATCGCTTTTTGTCTCCGTTTGCCGCCACCAGAAGAGGCCGAAATCATGGCCGGCACCGACTAGCAAATCGTTCTTTCCATCTCGATCAATGTCGCGAACGATCATCGGAATGCTTCCTTGAATATCCCAATCGGCGTGGAATTTCCAGTCTTGCCCCCATGGATTGACGCTCGGATGTTCATACCAACCTGAGCCGATGAGGACGTCGATTCGACCGTCGTTGTTGATATCGCCCACGCCAAGACCATGTTGGTTACCCGATTTACTGATGACCGCTTGTTCGAGACGCACGACGGCGGGGTTTTCCTTCGACGGCTCGTTTTTCGTGAATCGCCAAACACTGAGCGGATTCTTTTTGTTCCAACTGTTTACGATCCATTCGGGTTTGCCATCGCCGTCCACGTCTTGCAGGAGTTGGGCTTCGTTTTCGCTGGCCTTGGTGTCCACCAGTAAGTGTTTTTTCCACGTTTGGCCGAGTCGTAGACCTTCATCGCCGGGGTTTTCGTACCATGAAACCTCCGTTGGAATAAAGGAACCCGCAATCACATCGATGCGACCGTCCGAATTGACATCCATCAGGAAGTCGCCATTGCTTTGAACATAGCCGTTCCAATCCTCGATAACACGCAATGGCCGTGGCTTAAATTCTGGAGCTGGATACCAGTTTCGGCCAGCGATGACGTCAGGCTTGCCATCTCCGTTGATATCTCCAATTGCGCAGCCCTCATTCGCGTCGAGTGTCAGTTGTTCAATCCTCCATTGGATTCCGGCAAGCGGATTCGCCTCCTGGCTCATGGCGCATCGAGTGTTTGCGAGACAAAGCAGAGCAGCCAGAAGCGATCGTTTTTTCAAGATAGGATCCAAGGGGAGAGGCAAGGAGGGATAGGTCCGAAATCCGAGACTTCGCGGGATTGATCCTAATTTGTTCCCTTCCCGCATGCAACACCTTATCCTCGCTTCCACCCTAACCAACGAATTCAAGTACAATTAACCAGCGTTCGATAATGCTCCCTTTTTTATTCCAGGCAACCCACCCGTGAAGACTCTTTTTCTCATTGCCACAACATTACTTGTCTCGCTTTCGTCGTGCCCGTCCGTCATTATCGGGTCTGCGACTGCGGACGAAATTGACGTCAGAAAAGTCTTGCCAGCATCGACTGCGATCTATGTGCAGGCGAGGTCGATTGAATCGGTGCTGGAACATCCTTTTACGTCAACGGTAAAGGCTTCTAGTGCCTACAAAAAGGTGATGCGGTCGCCAGGCATATTAAAACTTTTGGCGGGAATTGCAGTCTTTGAGTTTGCCGTTGGCGACAAACTTGATGCGGTCGCGAAGAGTTTAACTTCCGGCGGTTTGCATTTTGCGGTGGATAAGGCGACCGAGGGCGCGGTCTTGCTTGCGAGCACGGAAAGTGAGGAGTGGATCGAGGACTACTTGCAGAAATTGGTCAAGCTCGCGCGGACGGATGCGAAGTCTAAAAATCAGTCCGATCCTGTTCGCGAAGCAGATTATCGCGGCATTCACGGTTACGAATTTCAAAAGATGATCGTAGGAAATATCGGCTCCTTACTAATCGTTACCAATAAGAAGGAGTTGGGGAAGAGCATTATCGATCGACATCTCGACGCAACCAACGACCATTTGGATAGCCACCCGCTTTTTCAGCAAGCCTGGAATTCCGGTGTTGGATTAAAGCAAAAAGATGCACCGGAGCCTGTCGTCAAAACGTTTGTCGATATCGATACACTCAGGCAAGCTGGTGTTGCAAAGGACTTGCTCATGGGCAAAGCCAAGGATTTTGCAGGCGAATTGATTCTTGGTGGAGTGTTGGCAACCATGCAAAAAACGAGTTTTGCCATTGGCGAACTCACGCTAGCGAACAATCTCATTACTATTCAATTTCGAGTTCCTCACGAAAAAAACTGGACAGAGGAGTCGCGAACTTTTTTCGTTGGACCACAGGGGGCGGGATACGCAGCACCGTTGGTCGATGGCACGGGCACCATGGCGAGTCTAATCGCTTATCGAAACTTGGCCGAGATGTGGCTGCGGGCCGGAGATCTATTTGACGAGAAAGTGAATGACCAGTTAGCGCAAGCGGACAACACGCTAACAACGCTGTTTTCGGGTAAAGACTTTGGAACGGATATTCTCGGAGCTGTTGAGCCACAAATTCAAATCGTTGCGGTCGAACAGAGTTTTGAAAAAACGAGCGAACCGGCAATCCGTTTGCCGAGCTTTGGCCTAATCGCCAGACTCAAGGATGCAAAGATGCAAAAGGAGCTCAAGCGGACCTTCCAGAGTTTCGTCGGTTTTCTCAACGTAGCCGGGGCGATGGAGGGGAATCCTCAATTGGACTTGGAATCGGAAAAAATAGATGGCAAGCAGATATACACCGCGACTTATTTGCAAGACAGCGACAAGAAATACGCGAACGGTCTTCCTATTCAATTCAATTTTAGCCCGACACTCGCCTTTGAAAGTGATCTGGTGTACATCACCAGCACGAACGCACTTGCAAAACGGTTAAGTGTAAGATCCGCGGACCATAAAGCGAGCGATGTAAAGTCGAGAGACAATACGTTGTTGACGGTCGACTTTGGGAGCTTGAAACAAGCGTTGGAGGCAAATCGCAATCAGTTGGTCTCGCAGAATATGCTTGAAAAGGGGCATAATCGAACGGAGGCCGAGAAGGAAATCGATACGCTGGTCAGTTTTTTGTCGATGTTGAAGTCGGGAAGTGGGGCGTTGCGATTTGACGATCAAGTCAGGCTGACGTTAGATATCGAAATCCACTCGGACCGGTAGTACTCCATGCAAGATAGATACCGTCGGCAAAAAGCGTTTATCGAGGTTGGGGAAATCGGACAAACATTGCTGTCCCGTGCGCGTGTGGCGATTTGCGGTATGGGTGCGTTGGGTGCGATGGTCGCCGAACGCCTTTGTCGCAGTGGTATTGGCTACATGCGACTGATCGATCGCGATTGGGTCGAGTTGGACAACCTGCCGAGACAAGCGTTGTACACCAACCGTGATGCAATCGAGGTGCGTCCTAAGGCGATTGCAGCCCGCGAGCACTTATTGGCAATCAACCCAGATATTAAGCTCGACGCCGTAGTGGAGGATGTAACCTATCTAAACGCAGCGGAACGATTGTCAGATGTCGACTGCATCATTGACGGTACAGACAACTTTGAAACGCGTTATCTGATTAATGATGTCTCGATCCGGTTTGGAATTCCGTGGGTGCATGCCGGGATTGTAGGTGCCTCTGGGCAGTTGATGTCCTTCATGCCGGGGAAGACGGCTTGCTTTCGATGCCTGTTGCCGGAACCGCCTCCTCCGGAGCAAATGCAAACTTGCGACTCGGCGGGAGTGCTAGGGGCTGCAGTCGGGGTCATCGCTTCGTGGCAGGCTATGGAGGCCATTAAGTTATTGTTGAAGAAGGAGATCGCGGGGGATGGATTTCTGCGCGTATTTGATTTGTGGTCTGGAGATGTTCGAAACGTGCGCGTCCCACGCAACTTGTCAATCGGTCCGCTTGAGAACCAACTAGGCTGCCAAACATGTGTGCGAAATCAGTTCGAATTTTTGGACGGGGCGGCAGGGACTTCCGCTCGCGTACTTTGCGGACGAGGTGCCGTCCAAATACAGTCTTCGGCGGCAAGTCGCATTGACCTTGCTGTATTGTCCAGTCGGCTTCGTTTGGAGGGGTTGGTCACCGAAACCCCTTTCTTGGTGAGATTCAGCCACCCACCGTACCTAGTAACGGTCTTTGGGGACGGTCGCGCGATCATTCAAGGGACGGAAAACCCTGACGAAGCGAGAAAAATTTATGCAAGATGGATCGGCGGGTAGTGGTTTTCTGGTATTTTAAAAGCCCTTGAAGGGTAGAGTTTTGCTTAGGCGGTCGCGAAACTGCTCACCTGGGGGAACCCACACGTTACTATTATTGCGGCGAATACTGGAGCGTAGAAGTGCTTAAGGGCTTCCGATTCACACTAGAGCGTCGTAGAAAGTGAAGCAAAAAAC
>JANMNR010000604.1:0-23002 GCA_031368325.1 Pirellula sp. | reverse complement strand
GGTTGTTTGTTGCGTTCTTTTTTCGGACGCATCGAGTTCATTCGCCGCCGATTCTTTGACCTGGAGTCAGCTTCCCTCACTTCCGAGTCGAGAGGGTTTTGCAGGCCCCTTTGCAGGAACACATCATGGTGTATTGCTGGTTGCTGGCGGGGCAAATTTCCCTGGCAATATGCCGTGGGAGGGGGGAACCAAGGTCTGGTATGACCGTGTCTTTGTGCTCGAATCGCCAGATGGTGTCTGGCAGGATGTAGGTGAGCTGCCTAGGGCGCTTGGATATGGAGTGTCGATTTCAACAGAGGACGGGGTCGTTTGCATCGGTGGCAGTGATGCCTCAAGGCATTACGCCGATTGCTTTCGATTGAAATGGCAAGACGGTAAGGTCATCACGACAGCATTGCCACCATTGCCGAAGCCGTGCGCGAATTGTTGTGGTGCGATGATGGACGGCACAGTCTATGTTGCGGGAGGTATTGGATCACCAACTGCAACGAGCACGCTCAAGACATTTTGGTCGCTGAATTTGGCGAATTCGAACGCGAAGTGGCAAGAGCACGATCCATGGCCTGGTCCTCCGCGGATGTTGGCTACGGCGGCGGTTCAAGACAACGCTTTTTTTCTATGTAGCGGCACCGACCTTAAGCTGGGATCAGATGGTAGGCCTATTCGTGAATACTTGCGCGATGCCTATCGTTTTCACCCTGGCAGAGGATGGAAGAGGATTGCCGACATGCCGCGAGCGGCGGTCGCTAGTCCAAGCCCCGCGCCTGGCTTTGGGCCATCGAGATTCCTTGTTTTGAGCGGTGACGATGGTACGCAGGTCGATTTTCAGCCTCTCGAAAAACACCCTGGCTTTCCGAAGTCTGTTCTCGCTTATCACAGCGTCACAGATACATGGCAGGATGTCGGTGAGGTTCCGGTTGGCCAAGTCACAACAGTCATGGTTGATTGGCGTGATCGATTTGTTGTGCCCAGTGGCGAAATCCGTCCAGGTGTTCGAACTTCTGCCGTTTGGTCGTTACTGAAATCGAAGTAGTGGGCACAGCTCAGCATGCCGTCCGCTACTTCTTGGTGGCCTTGGGGACGTGTTGGTCGATCAAGATTGGGTTACCGTCGGGATCGACGAGCGTTAAGAATGCTGGGCCGTTGGTCGATTCGTCCGCGGCGACAATTGGATTCAGCCCACGCTTTTTGAGCTCCTCTTGGATTTCTCGCACATCCTGGAATTCGGGTAATGTCTTGCAGTCCCGATCCCAACCTGGATTATAAGTTAACGAGTTTTTCTCGAACATGCCCTGATACAACCCAATGGTGCTAGTGTCGTTTTGCAAAACAACATACTTGCGCTTCAAATCTCCTCCTGTCATCTTGAAGCCTAGTTTTTCATAAAAATCTTTCGAAGCGTTGATGTCCTTGACGGTCAAGCTGATCGAAAAGTTTCCAAGCTGCATTTTGGTTTTCGACGTAGAGTTGCTGGACGTTTCGTCTGAGCCCGATCCAATGAAGGGGTAGAGTGCACTGCAGCATAGTATCACCGCGAAACTAAGGATGGTAAATCGCACAAACGAATCCTTTGGGGAAATTGTAAAGAGCCTGATGCATTGTTCAGAAGTAACAAAGCACAATGATACCATCATGGCAAACCGATTTCGACACTTCTCGCACATCTCTACCGGGTGCTTGGAGTGGTATCGTAATCCTGGCAAGCAAACCAGACTTTACCCCACCTCGCAAGCTACGGCTGTAGCGTTGTGCGAGAATCGCACTTAGCTCTTAAGCTTTTGTCGAATGCGTTCGGCCATACGTTCGAGATCGACGTCCTTGGTTAGATCCTCTTCTGTTTTCTTGCATGCGTGCATCACGGTCGTATGGTCTCGGCCGCCAAAATATTCGCCGATGTTTTGGAACGAGACGTCCGTCCATTGACGCATTAGAAGCATCGCAAGGCCGCGTGCACGGACGACGCTAGATTTTCTGCCCGGGCCTCGCAACAATTCCATTGTGATCTGCATCTCTTTGGCAACCGCTTTAGCGATATCGGATGTTGACGGCGCTTTGGCTACTTGTGAGTCCACCAGCTTGTCGATCAGTCGCTTGGACTCCTTCTTCGTTCGATCGGGTGCCACTCGGTCTTGGTGTGACCAATGCACCAACATGCCGCGCATCTGCAAAGGAGACATGCCATCCTGCAATTGAGAACCAATGGCCTCCAAATCCGCATCGCTGATTTCGATTTGAAGATTGGCCGCTAGGAGTCGCAGAATCTCGATCCGCGTTACGCTCGAGGGATAGCATAGCTGTAGGCTGTGACCGCCATTCAGGCGACTCGTCAATGCCGGTTTCAGTTTGGGGGTTAAGTTGGCAAGTTCTGGTGCGGTCATCACGATCGCCCGACTGTCACTCGCTAGGCGTTCCAGAGTGGCTACCATCTCTTCCTGAGCAGCCGGCTTGGTTGCGAGCTCATGAACATTGTCGACCACCAAGCAATTGCATTGACGATGAAGTTGCCGGAAGCGTTCCATATCGTCGGCTTCAATGGCTCGCGTAAAGGCTTTCGCAAAATCCGACCCGCTTGTGATCGTGACGGTGCGGTCGTTGGCTTCGTTTGTCCACCGAGCCGCCAGCGTCAACGCTAACGCCGTCTTGCCCGTACCGCTTGGTCCGTAAAGGTAGAGGGGGGATCGCGGAACCAGCTGCTCAATTCCGAACGGCGAGAGACACTCGGCGGCGAGTTGATTTTCCGGACCGGCCACAAAGACGTCGAGCAGTGGTGTTGCCCCGATGAGACTTGCAAATGAACCCTTGCGCATTCTAGGTTGCTGTAGCGAAATGACGGTTACTGAATTACTGAGCAATGTCATTGGTGCCGCGGCTTGAAAAACGTCATGGCAGAATGCGTTATTCTGCAGTGTCTAAATAAGGGTCCTGTCCCATCTCCCGTTGAATCTTAGTTCGTTCCTTCTCGTGATGCAGTAATGCCATTCGGTCTCGGAAATGTTTCTTCTCAACTTTTCGCTGCGCCGCCTTGAAAAGAGACGCTTGGCCGTTGAGAGAACCCCCAGATTTCCCCTTGGTTTTGAGCTTTTCAGCTGGTTTGGTGCCAAATCCGTTTCGCAGAATGTCATCGTCCATCGACAGGTATTGTCGATAGGTACCCGGGTCTCCCTGTCGGCCGCAACGGCCAATCAATTGACGATCGATCCTCGCGGCGTCGTGCAATTCTGTGCAAATGACCATCATCCCGCCAATTGCCCGAACGTCATCCTCGAGCTTGATATCTGTCCCACGACCGGCCATATTCGTTGCAACGGTGATTTGGCCTCGACGTCCGGCGTTGGCCACGATCTCGGCCTCGCGTTCGATCTCATGCGCATTGAGTACCTGTACTTGTAGCTTTTCCCTTCGCAGCATCTCCGCTAGCGTAGAGGACTTGTCAATGGATCGTGTCCCAATCAAAACGGGCCGACCGAGTTCATGGACCTTAAGCACTTCTTGGACAATCGCTTTAAACTTTTCAGTCATGTCGTGGCATACTAGGTCCGGTAGTCGCTGACGTTTGGGCGGTCGGTTGGTGGGGACCTGCACAACTGGCGTTTTGTAGATGCGACGCAGTTCACTTGCACTGGTGGCTGCCGTTCCTGTCATCCCTGCCAAAAACCTATATCGCAAAAACAAATCTTGAACGGTGATTCGCGCCGCCTGGCCCGTAGGCACCGTGACCTCGACTCTCTCTTTGGCTTCGATGGCCTGATGTATACCGTCTCGCCACTTCCGTCCCTCAGCAAGGCGACCGGTGAATTCATCTACGATCACAATTTCCCCATCGACAACGACGTACTGCCTTTCCAGGTGAAAGTCACGATGCACCTTGATCGCGCGCTCGATGTACTCATACAAATCGACGAGGGCTGCCAAACGTATTTCTTCGTTCCGAGGGATCGACCGGACGAATTGGCGCCCCTTGGAGTTGAGCTCGATTTTGCGAGAGTCTTCCTCAATCGTAAAGTGTTCCTTCAAAACAAACGAAGGAGCGTGTTCGGCGGCCCATTTAAACGTCGAAATCACGACTTCTCGCGATTCGTCACCAAGCGATCCGATAATCAAAGGCGTTCTCGCTTCATCGATCAAGATGCTGTCGGCTTCATCGACAAGACAAAAATGCATACCGCGTTGGACAGGTTGTTCACCGGCAGAAGTCCATCGCTCCTGAGATCCGCTACCAAGGAAGTCATCGACTGCGCGTCCTTGGGCTCGCATTAGGAGTCGATCTCGCAGGAAGTCAAAACCAAACTCCTTAGCGGTTCCGTAGGTGACGTCGGCCGCATAAGCCTTTCGTCGTTGGTCCTGATCGAGTTGTGTAAGCACGGTTCCCACACGTAACCCGAGTAGATCATAGAGCGGCTTCATCCATTCGGCATCGCGTTCGGCCAAGTAGTCATTCACCGTCGCGAGATGTGCTCCTTTGCCTAACAACGAGTGCAACGCCAGAGGAAGCGTCGCCGTCAACGTTTTTCCCTCACCGGTCTGCATTTCCGCGATGCATCCATGAAACAAACAGATACCCCCGAGTATCTGCGCGTCGTAGTGTCGCATGTTCAGTGAACGTCGTCCCGCTTCACGAATGAGCGAGTATGTTTCCGGGAGCAAGTTCGAAAGAGGTTCGCCACTTTTGGATCGATAGACGAGCGAAAGCGCCTCTTTTCGGAGTTGGGGTTCGGTCAATTCCCGCCTATGATTTTCCCAAGCGTTGACGGCACGCGTTTGATCAAGCCACTGGTTGATTTTGTACCGGGCAACGCCAGGAACGGACCATCCAGCAGATACATGCGGACGACTAGGCAGGTGTAATTTTCGGTCGCCGCCTGCTTGCGCGATTGCAGATTTGCTGGGTTTGTCGGGTGCGGGGTCAAGCAAACTAGACATAGTTCTTTTGTGGTTGGTCGTACTCGTCACGAATTCATCTATTGTACGCAACGGTTTTGAAACCGTCTCTGGGTTCATTTTGCCAGTCGTTCCAAACTGGTTCGCTCGCATCTTTTTGCTCGCAAAATCCCGAAAAGGAGGTTTAGGTAGTCTGCGTAGAGTATGCGGCATGCTCCTGATTGTCCTCAGATTCCTACGGATCCTGCCGATCCAATTATGCGAACGGTACGCAAGCCATCGCTTAGCGAGAAAGAAATTATGAAAAAAAACCGAATTAAGTTGACCCTGATTATTGCCTCTCTGTGTGGGACTAGTAGTTCCATTAGCACATTCGGGCAAGAGTACTCGAGTTCAGGCCCCATCTCCAGCGTTGGTCGCATCGGTGACGGCGGCGTACAAGTTAATGCAACTGAGTCTTCACTCGGACAAGACGCCCGCCCTGCGGCGTTTCGTTCGAATGTTGTCGCAGAAACCGGAATGGGTGAAACCTATTCGGACAATACGATGAGATTTGCTTCGCACGACTCATCGTCGACGGGAGCCTCGGAATACGTTGGTTCACGCGGTGCCGCCACATACGGTACCTCAAACTACAATACAGGTTATTCAGACAGCTCGAGCGGCTGGTTCGAAAGCGAGACGCTTTTGTGGTGGCCTAAGAGTGTGGCTGGTGGTCCACTGGTGGTTGGCGGAAACAACCCGACGGTTCGACCATCCACTCCTTTGGCTGGCAGTCCAGACAAACCGATTGGCAATGAATTGCTCGTTGGAATGCGTTTGAACATGGGCGTTTGGACAGATGCCAATCAAAACTTCGGAGTCGGAGTTCGTGGGTGGGGAATCGTTACGGACCCAGCGACGAAGACCTTTACCAACGGTGGCAACTCAACCGGGATACCATTCTTTAACACATCTGTCGGACCCGGGACTCCAGGGCCAGATGTGTTCTTGGTGAATGTTAACGCCGGAGGCGGTTTCGGTGCGAATACGGGTACGATCCAAATCAAGAATGACTTAGATCTGGTCGCCGGCGAGGTATACGGACGAGCTTTGTTACTCCGGGACGGTAAGAGCCGTGTGGATTTGCTGGGCGGTTATACCTTTACTCGACTTGATAGCGAACTTGGAATTCGAAGCCAATATACTGACGGGATAGTGAACCCTATTCTGAATGGCACTGTATTTACCACGCAAGATACGTTTAGCACCAAGAACGAATTTCACGGCGGCCACATCGGTCTGCAGAATGAAGTTTCAAAGGGTCGCTTTACATTCTCTGCATTGGGTAAAGTTGCAATAGGAAACGTGCGGCAAACAAGTTCCGTAAGCGGAAGCAGCAGCGAAGCAGCGCCAGGCCAGCCTGTGGTCAATCAAGCGACTGGGCTCTTCGCGCAGACAAGTAACATCCGAACGATCAGACGGGATCAGTTTACGTTCCTTCCCGAGGCGGGTGCCAAGATGAAGTATCAGCTTGGCCGAGCCGAGCTGGGAGTTGGTTACACGATGCTGTTGTTCCCAAGCGTTGCGATGGCAGGCAACCAAGTGGACCGAAACGTGGAACGCAATCCAGCGGTTCCTGGCAACCCAACTTCACCCGGATCTAGACTTGTGTCGGATACATTCTTCCTTCATGGCCTCGATCTCGGAATGACCTTCAAGTTCTAGAACGTTGTTCTACCATTCGAAGAATTCCAAATGCGTTCATCTCCACACTCGGGGATGAACGCTTTTTCTACTCAAATACACGATGTCACCATGATTCCAAATCTAATAAGCGATACAGGTCGATGGTTGGATCGTTTCAGTGAAGTATTGGAGAGATGGGAGACACTCCTCGATCAGGTGCAAGCGGATTACTTGGTCGGCGACTACTCCAACATTCTTCGTCTCACTCCAATTGGTGAGGGGATCCATGCTGAAATCCAAATCTGCAAGGAAGAACGGGAAAAGCTGCTAGTGGAGGCAAAAAGCCTCGGCTACTTCGCCCATAGTTTACGAGACCTCTCGGTCCAGTTGGATTCCCAATGGCCTGCTCTTTGGTCACATCGCATTTCAAACTTGGAACTCCAACTCAATCGCATCCAGCAATTGAGCATGAGCCTTTGGGTAACTGCTTTTCAATCGAAGTCGTTCGTCACCGAGATGCTCTTGATCTTGTCAACCGGATCGACGGACCTTGCGACTTACGCTCCAAATGAATCGCATTCCCATGAGGGTGGATTGCTGATCAACGAAGCGGCGTAACGCTATGTGATGAACCCATAAACCCTTTGGCAGGAATTCTCGAATGAGTTTATTCAGTGCAATTCAAGGGTCGTCTAATGCGCTTCGAGTAAATCAACTCGGCCTGCAGGTTGTCGGCAACAATATTGCCAACGTCAATACCCCTGGCTACATACGACAGGAGTTGGTTCAAGCTCCAGCCCTCGGCTACAAATCTGGGCAGCTGATTATTGGCCAGGGTGTTCAGGCGATCGGGATTCAACAAAAGCTCGATAATTTTGTCATTGAACGCCTTCGGCAAACGCAGAGCCAACTTTCCTATCAAGAACAGCTAGAGGGCACGAACACTCAAATCGAAAGCTTGCTCAACGAGCTTACCGACAAAGATTTTTCATCCAATTTGAGTCGTTTCGCTAACGCATTCCAGGACGTGGCAAACCAACCAGGCAGCGACTCCATCCGAACACTCGCAATCTCGCGCGGGCAGGAACTTGCAAGCCAGCTGAGGAGCCTGTCCTATAGCGTTGACGACATCGCAAAGCGGAACCAAACCGAGATAGCTGCCGCAGCGACCGATATCAATCGGATTGTCCAAACCATTGCCAAACTGAATCAACGCATCGTCGAGGTGGAGGGGGGAGCATTATCTAATTCGGACGCCGTTGGACTTCGAGATGATCGACTCAAAGCGCTGGATGAGCTTTCGTCTTTTGTGGATATCACCGTGGCGGAGGAGCCAACCGGCTCGGTTACGGTTTTTGTCGGCGGCGATTATCTCGTTAGTAACGGAATCCAGCGACCTGTCAAAGCTAGTCTAAGCTCCGAGGACCAGAATAATAGCCTAGAAATCAGACTGGTTGATACCGACGTTGCTCTCCGTGTCGCTGGCGGCAAGGTCAGAGGTCTTTACGAATCAGCTAACGCAGCAACTTCGTCTGGCTTCAAGGGAAAACTGAATTCGCTTGCGTCCGATGTGATTCGCGTGGTCAACCGCCTCCATTCTCAAGGTCAAGGACTTAAGGGTTTCGGAATCACAACCGGTGAGACTGTCCTCAAGAACACCAACGTCCCGCTCGAACAATCCAATGCGTCCCTCGATATCGACAATGGCTCCTTCACCATCGAAATCAAGGACGCCAAGACGGGTAGGACGCGAACCGTCGATATCCTGGTTCGGCAGCAAGGGCTGTCGAGCGACACGACTGCGCAACAACTCGCTGCTTCGATAGATGCAATCGACGGAATTAGTTCGAGAATCACTAATGATGGTCGATTCGAAATCAAATCGGACTCCGAAGCCGTTAAGTTTAGTTTCTCGAACGACACCAGCGGTGCCTTGGCCGCTTTGGGAATCAATACGTTTTTTCGTGGAGACTCTGCTGCCAATATAGAGGTCCGACAGGCGATCATTGATGACCCAGCGCAGCTTGCCGCCAGTGTTAATGGCATCGGAAACGGTGCCAACAACGCCATCAGGATTGCAGAAGCCTTTACCAAGCCAACGGAATTGCTTGGCGGTCGGAGTATCAATGCACTCTACGACGAATTGATCTCCGGTACCACGCGGGATATCAATTCCCAAAAAGGTGTTGCAGATGGACTCAGAAATTTCTTGCAAACGCTCGAAGCCCAAAATCTCGGAATTTCAGGTGTCAATTTGGACGAAGAAGCCGTAAAGATGTTGCTGTATCAACGGGCATTTCAAGCCACGTCGAAACTCGTTTCCGTCGCTTCGGAAATGCTGGATACCCTGGTCAATATCATCTAGCATACGAAACCACTCCCCATGGCACTAAGCTCTTTTTATCCTGTTGTTGCTGGTCGCACGAGCGATGCTCTCTCTAGGTACCGCTCGCTCTATCAAGTCCAGGTCAGCAAACAAGGA
This sequence comes from Pirellula sp., assembly GCA_031368325.1. Classification (GTDB taxonomy): domain Bacteria; phylum Planctomycetota; class Planctomycetia; order Pirellulales; family Pirellulaceae; genus JBKCUI01. The sequence goes on along the minus strand of JANMNR010000604.1, from coordinate 13,974 downwards.
ATACAACAACTTGAGGATCAACTTAGCTCCGGTAAGCGTTTTAGTTTTCCCAGCCAGGACCCGACCGCGGCAATACGTGTCATCGGTATCCAACGCGATCTTGAGTTTCGAGATCAGACCCTACGCAATCTCGAATCCTCGCAAGGTTACCTCAACGTAACAGAATCGACCCTGGGAAATGTTCAAGATACGCTGACTGAGATACGCGGCCTCGGTGTTGAAAGCGCAGGCAACGTCAATAGCGAGGAGGAACGAGCCGGCTGGGTCTCGCAGATCAACGCTACCATAGAACGACTCACTGCCGCGGCCAACACTCGCTATCAGGATCGTTATCTGTTTACAGGGGGCCGGGTGGATACTCCAACCGTTGCTGACGTAAGAAATACGATTCAATTTAACGGTAATGATTCAAGCCTGCTAACAATCGCAGACAGCGGCGAATATGTCGCGCACAACGTAACAGGCCAGAAGGCACTCGGCCTCATCTCGGACGGTGTCGTTTCTCGCGTCGACTTAGATCCAGTAGCCATTGGGAGCACGCGGTTGGCAGACTTGAATGGTGGACAAGGGATCTCGCCAGGTGCTATTCAAATCTCCGATGGCAACGAAAGAGTGACCGTCGACCTGGCAGGGGCGGAAACGCTTGGAGACGTAATAGAACGAGTGAATGCAGCAGTGCCCTTGAGTGGTCGAAAAGTTCAATTCAGCGTAAGCAACGGTGCGATCGTTGCCGGTTATCAAGACGGTTTACCTGGGCAGCTGCGCATTCTGGAATCGGGAACGGGCCGAACCGCGGCGGATTTAGGAATCCTCTCCGAGACGCCCTCCACCCCATTGCCGATCACCGGCACTTCTCTAGATCCAATTCTGAGGCCGACAACGCTCCTTTCCCAACTGAATGGCGGTGCTGGTTTCAACGCCAACGGTGGCCTTCGAATCGAACAAAATGGCAGGACGTACAACATTCAGCTTGGCACAGCGGTAACGCTCGAGGATATCACCAATAAGATCAATGGCTCAGGAGCCGCGGTTCGTGCCGATATCACTCCAGACGGTCGAAACCTACGGTTACGGTCAACACAGAGTGGTACAGATTTTTCGATTAGTGAAAGCACCGGCGACGTCGCCGAACGACTCGGTCTTCGCACATTTCATGGTCAATTGCGGTTGGACCAACTGAATTTTGGCCTAGGGGTCAATCAATCCGACGGGGCAGACCTGACCTTTCAAAGAAACGATGGAAGCGAATTTTCGATCGATTTGATCGGTACGACTACCGTTCAAGATGTGATCGACCGTATCAACAATCACGTGGTCAATCAAGATCCTGCGACCAAGATAACCGTCAGCTTGAATGCCGTCGGTAACGGAATCACAGTCAGTTCCGCTGAATATGTTCCCAATCCTTTGGGGCCGCCCCTAACCACCACTCCAGGTCCTATCAAGATTCGAAATGCCGGAGGTAGCCAAGCAGCCTGGGGATTAGGGCTGATTCCAAAGGGGCGAACGGAGGCAGAAGCGACGCTTGTTGGAACGACCTATTCCGTCGAAGGCACGGACCCGAATCCGCAAGAAGTTAAAGGGGTCTTTAATTCGTTGATACGATTGCGAGAAGCGATCACCGCACAGGACACCACTGCGATCGCACGCGCAATTGAGTTGATCGATCACGATTTGTCGCGACTTTCCCTGACTCGGGGCGGATTGGGTGTTCAGCAGCAACGCATCGACGACCTAAAGAGCCTGCAAGAGGACAATAAAATCGAACTCAGGGCAGACGAGTCCCGCAACTTCGAAGCCGACTTAGTACAAACCATTTCGGATCTTCAAGCAAGGCAAGTATCCTACGAAGCCAGCTTGAAACTACTTGGGAACGCGTCGCAATTGAGTTTATTCAACTACATTTAGCGGTGCCGCTTGTGTTTTCAAAGAACTATTGAGCAATATCCCAGCCAGCGGCAAGCTAATCAACGTTGCAGTCGTCGCGACAACACCGATCATCCAGAATCCAACGATTTCGTTTTTCTCACCTGTCCGAAGTATTGCGGCTGACAGACTCGCCGCCATTCCGCTCGCCAAATGCTGAATCGCGCTGTTCACACTCATGAACCCTGCCCGACGGCTGGGAATTGTTGCCGCTGCTATCAAGGCTTGTGCCGGCACCATTCGGCCCGACGTCAATGTCATATATAGCGTGGTAACAGAAATCGCGAGCGGCAAGGAAACAAGGCCAAGATTGGTGATCAGCAACGTCGGAATAATGGTTAGGGTCGCAAAAATCCAATAGACCGTCTTCTTGCCCAATCGATCGGTTAGCTTTCCAATCATCGGCATAGCAATAAACGTGCAACTCCCCCCGAATATGTAAATGTACTTCACATCGAATTTCCTCAAGCCCACGTTGGTAACCATATAGGTTGCAATATAGGGTGCAACAGTGAATGTCCCAAAAACTAATGACACCGTATAGACGTAAGCCAGACAGTGGCTCGGGATACTAAACTGCTCGCGAAGCGTTTTCCAGTACGATGCAGGTCGGGGTAGAATATGGCCTCTTAGCGTCGGAAGAGAAGCCAACATGAGGAACCAGATGACTGCAGAAACGACTGCTAACGCGAAAAACGGGATGCGGACCGACTGCGAAACATCGGCGACCCAAAGCGACATTGGGACACCGATGATCGAAGCGACAGCGAACGAGACGGCAACGATTCCTAAGGCAAATCCGCGTCGGCTTTCGTGGAACAAGTCACTAACCAACGTCATCGTCATCGAACCAACCACACCGCCAAAGATCCCGGTCATCGCCCGTGCTAAAACAAGCGAAAGATAATCGTTTGCAACACCACAAAAGAACGTGCAAACGCTGAACAAGGCGAACACAACTAGCATTGCTCGTTTGCGCTCGAATCGATCAATAAACCCGGAGGCGAGCATTCCACCTCCAAACGCAGCGAAGCCGTAGCTTGCCACCATATGCCCGAACTGTTCTGGAGAAATCTTCATTTCCTCAATAAACCGAGGCCCCAATGGCATGACCAACATGAAATCCAAGAGGTTGATGAATTGTGCTGCAGCGAGCGCAAACAAACTAATCCACTGGCGGCGGGTGAAAGAAGTGGGAGTCAAGTGGATCAATGGTTGGAGCTTGGTTCGTAGAAGGGAGCGATCGAAAGAATGAGTGAGCGTTATAGCATGCGAACAAACAACCCGCCACTTTGGACGTTGCGTCACGCTGGCCTAAAGATAGGTGGAGCTCCATCCAAGTACGTACAACTCCTCTTCAACGTAAACACCTCGCCATCTTGGCTTGTCAGGGACTTTCGTGGCATTTGGTATGACTTGTAGAGCCGGCGCATTTGATTGCGGTTCCGCCATGAGCAGTATCTCTTTTCGACTCTTCGATTTCTTCTGCTGCCTCTTTTTACGTTGTGTTGGAGTTAATGAATGCTATTTAGATTCCTCGAATACACGATATGGCTTTGGGAACAAACGCCAATGACCATTCACATGCACCAGTCCATCAAAAGCCATTCCAAGCTTCTCCCCCGGACTCACAAACTTGAACCTATAAAAAGTGAATCCGTCGGCAATGCTCGGCCCTATTTTTTCATAGCCGCCAGGAAAATACTGTTTCGCATTTCCCGTCCACTTCTGCAACTCTTCGGAAGTCGCAGAAAAGAGCAAAAGCTCCGTTTGCCCTGGCTTAGGCGCTATGCCTATGAGTGCGTCTTTCCAAGGCTGTGCATACATTTCCGCCAGTTTCTTGGAGCGTTCAGGTTTGAATACCGATTCATAATCTTTGTCGGTCGGTTGCAGTTTTTTGGTCAACGCGGCTACGTCGGCTCCCGGTTTTAAATACTCTTGCAAGAGGGCCTTTGCGCCCTGCATTGAATTCGGATAGGGATCGACCAGCTTTTCTTGGCACCTGCCAACCGTCGAGCCAATGAGCAAGACGACAAAGATACGGAATGCGAAAAAGGCACAAGCCATGAATCGTAGTTCGGCGTGCATGAGTTAAGACTCTCGAGTGATGAAGGTGGTGTAAGCTTCTTGCTTGAGGCCAACTTAGCGGATTGAAGGAAGGCACGATGCCTACCTCACTTTCAGTTTATCTCAGGAAGATCTGAGGGTTGGTTCAGGGATGGAATCCTTTATCTATTTCACTTTGCTCAAAAGGACTTGATTGATGAGATCTGGCTCCAATTTGGGATCGCTCAAGAAGGAAGCCACAATCTTGTCATTGTTGAGATGGTCTTTTACAAGATTGATGCTGTGCCGTGCTGCAACTTTGGAATTGATTTGGACGAGCACGTACCCTTGAATTCGACTTCGATCGTTCTTGTACAGTGTTTGATTCTGGATCTCCCAAGAAACACTTCTTGTCCAGTCTGGCGTGACAATTCCGAATTTCAATGGAGGGGACTTGTTCCCTTCTTTGGTCCATTTGTCTAAAAGGAGCGCGAGCAACGCTTCTCGATCATTACCGCGATACATGTCGGGTGGCACTTCATTCTGTTCGAGAATGCTTGCAGCTAGACTCGTTTGAAACTCGCGAACTTGCTTAGTCAACTCATCCAGTTTTCGAGTCGCGCTCTTGGCCTCCGCGGAGTTTGGGGAAAGTGATTGTGAGTATCGGATACGTTGCTTGACCATTTCCGTTCGACGTTGGATATCGTTCCCGGTGCGAAAGTAAGCTGGGGCTTGATTCTCAACGGCAAGCTTCGTCATATGCAGTATATGGTCCAAATCCTCTTGAATAACCTCAGACGAACAGAACTGTTTTGCGGATGCCTCGAAGACGCTAAGATCAGACTTGAAATTCGCTAAGATGATGCCTAGATTTCGAAACGGTTGATTATCGGCCTTGATTTCAGCTGCAAACTGCTTGGAAATGTCCACAATGTGTTGCCGAAAAGGGGCTAAGTTCATGATGGCAGCCAAATCCTGCTCGGCATCCCGTCCGACGTACTCGGGCGCTGTTATCGATTTGGACATTTCGTCCAAGCGTTTCCACTCCATTTGAGCTTTTTCGGTAGTCGATTGCGCTTCGCAGACGGCTGCAGAAACAAACAACGGAACCATTGCCATGACCCGTAGAGTTGTGGCGATTGGATTTGAAGTCGGCATAAACGGATCTCCAATGGGTTGGCTTTCGGGCGTTTCCTTATCTTACAGGATGCAAAAACCGACTTGAAGAAGCGAAGCCGTATTTTGGAGATTGTTTGGAGAAGTGCGTTCAGATCGTGGGAGCACGAGTTAACGTTAACGATCATCGGCAAGTGGCAACGGTGCGAATTCGATTATGTCAGACTTGAAAAGCCAGAACAGATTTTCCCAAGCCGAGAACAATCTCATCAAGGCACACGGCGATTCGGCTGCTAGCCACTGACTGGGTGACCACCAACGAATACGTTGACAACTTTCAAGTCCTGATCCAGGATCAGAATATCCGCCTGCTTGCCGACGCACAGACTGCCTGTCTGTTGCGAGATTCCAGTTCGCTCCGCAGGAGTTAGGCTGGCCATGCGGATTACCTGCGACAGGCTTGCCGATGTACTTCGTTTCATATGACGCACCATGTGATCCATGCCAACAATGGAACTTGCCAGACTCCCATTCGGGGCCCATCCGACTCGGCCATCACTGCGAAACATCGTTCCATCTTTCGAATTGCCGAAGCGATACTCGCCAATCGGCATATCTAGCGCTCGGTTGCAGTCGGTCACCAGGCAAAGTCGTTCAGCCCCCTTCATTCGAAAAGCAAACTCAAGTAATTCAGGCGCTAGATGACAGCCGTCCGCAATGACCTCGGTGCTCATGTCAGCGTTCAACAGCACGAACTCTGCCATGCTTCCCTGCATGGGCACATTACAGCGCTGCCTGATAGAAGGCACCGAACTCATCGCGCACCAAAAGTGATCGACATGCCGCATCCCGACATCGAAAGCGGCTTGCATCTCACTCCAAGTCGAATTCGAATGACCGCAGGTGATGAGGCAATTATGTTGCCGAGCCATCGAGTAGAATAAGTTGGCACCTGGAAGCTCGGCCGCACAAGTTGCGATGCGGACCATCCCGCTTTCGAAGTACCTTTGGAATTCATTGACCATTGGACTTCGGCGCCCATCGGCTGCGTGACAACCCACTTTGTCTTCCGCGAAATACGGCCCGTACAAGTGCACACCACCGATGCGTGCTGTCCTTCTCGGCTGTGTTGACGACGGACGCGCCGCCACTGCACAGGCATTAATCATGTCGATGATCTGCTGCGAACTGCCGGTCGTCGTGGTCGGAAAAATTGTCGTCGTACCGTGTCTCAGATGTGCCGCACAGGCGCAGGTAACGGCTTCCGGCGTGCCGTCCATGAAATCCGCTCCGGCACCGCCGTGAACATGCAAGTCAATGAAACCCGGTGCGATGATTCCACCATGCGCATCGATGACCTCACAAGCATTTGAGATTGATTTCCGCGGCCCCACATAGACGATTGTGGAGTCCTCACAGCAGACCATGCCGTCGTCAAGTTGGCCGTCCGGCAGTACGACGATCCCGTTAATGAATGCGATTTTTTTCATGGCGGCTGTGTTCCCCCCAAGCCGTTCACAGCCTACGGCCTTGAACGTGCGTTCTTAATACGAGTGTCATTCGTCGTTCGCCGTTTTTCGTAATCTTGGCGACAACGGGCAAAGTTGCCAGCTAATAAGTACCTCATCCGATCCACTCGTACATGAAATACAAACAGACCAGACAGTGTCGCGGCAAGCAATTCCAATCTTGATTTCATAATTTTCGCACAGTCCTTGCAACAACCAAGTCTGGCGCTAAGTCGACGCGTTCAACACGCACCCGGGAATACGAATCTACCAATGGACCACGAAGGAAACTAATGATCGTGGTCTGCAGGTGCACCGGACGATTGAGACCCGGGCCCCGAACCGGAAATCGGTGCTGCCGGAATCGTTACGCTTGGGCCCAACAAAATCGCATTGGTCAGAAAGCGTTCGGACGAACGAACGTAGCCGCGAAACACGGGGTTGTCTGCCATTAAAATACAACGACCCTTGCCCGACGGTGTGACCCAAACCGCAGCCGATGGAATCAAACGGCTACGATTGCGATCACTCACATATCCCGCAATCACATCGGTATAACGAGCGACAAGTTGATAAGGGTTTGCTGGCAACTCGAATCGAGTTTCTGAATCGCGAAAAACCGGCACATTCTCGTCCGGGAATCCATAAGCGAGCGGATGCGTCGGGTCGATGTGCGTCATCATGAAAGCACCGGCGATGGACTCCAACGCCTTGGCGTCGCCCGCGTCGTCGAATCGCACGTTGTGTGCCTTGAACAGATCTCGCTGTCCATCACCCGTTGTTGAGGACTTCTTCTCCGGCGCCGCTAACGAAATCTCCTTTTGTTGCATCCAGCCGATGGCGTCCCCAATGCCGATCAGTGTGCCACCACCCCGAACGTATTCCTTGAACGCCGCCACATGTTTGTCAACTAAGCCCGAGTAGCTACCACTCGGCAGAATTACGCACGAATACTCTTGTAGATTCACATCGGCGAGTTGCAGTGTGTCGACTAATGTGCACGACTGTCCCAGCTTGTGATCCATGAAGTGCCATATCGCACCAGCTTCGTAAGCAATGGTTCCGGCGCCCACAACCAACAACGGATTGCATCGGGTTAATCGGCGAACTGTGGTCGAGCCCAGGTCGGGGCCAGAGGCGGTCAAACTCGAATCGATCGGATTTGCGATCACTCCGTCTTTAGCTGCGTATTGAGCAAGTAGCTTCAGGATGCGATCCCAGCGCGCTTGATTGGGTTGCCGAAGTACTAAGAAGGTGCCGGGAGGCCACTCTTTGCCATCTTCGCGATCTCGCATGGGCTCGGTGGTGATGCGAACGTCAGCATCCATTCTCATCAAGGCGGCGATCACGCGCGGTGCCCACAACTCCTCTGGATGAAGGGCATAGCCGCTACATTCCGCGGCTTCGCTGAAAGCTTCGTCCCCCTTTTCGTCGGAATCGGTCAACCAAACTTCAGGCAAATCTGACGCGTGCAAGTGAACGTCAAGATCAAATGCGCTTGGAATATGCCATGTTGAAACATCGTAAAACAAGTTCTCTTGAAAGGACTGGGTTGTATCCATCAGCGAACGAACGAACATGATCTCGCTTTGGGCCGACGGAATGACCAACGCATGTCCAATGGGGAACGACTGACCATCGATCATTATAGGTTCGGGCGGCACATGCGTTCGAATCGCGTGACGCTTAAGCAGATCACGCGCTGCGGCAATGCGACTTTGAGAGCCGGTTAAGACATACGCGGTGGTTGTGTCGGCTTGGCCAGACTCTAGTGACTCTTGATAGAACTGGCGTTGAAACTCGAGGAGCTCGGATTTCAAATCAAAGGCGCCGCGGAGACTGGATAAACTGGTGCGCACTTGATTGGCGACCGTATCGCGAAAGTGGCGGTCGGTGAGGTCGTTCTTTAACCGCAGTCCGCGCGTGCTGCCCTGTTCAAACAGAATACCAACCGCTCCGTGCAAATCGGGATAAGTACTGCCCTTGCCCATGTAAAAATCGTCATACTGCTCTTCGGTAAAGTAGAGCTCGTTGGCTGAATCCATTGCCTTGGCGTGCTCCAACGCCATTCGCTTGGTTAGTTCGCGATTGGTGTCTGGAGTCAGAGGGTTGGTTCGAGCTGGGATGCCGGGTTGGAAGAAGAAGGTCGACGTGCCGCCCATCTCGTGAAAGTCGAGCACCACGTTTGGCTTCCACTGATGAAACAGCTTGAGTCGCCCTTGGCTCTCGGGATGTGTAAGTGGAAGCCAATCGCGGTTCAAATCAAACCAATAGTAATTGGTGCGTCCGCCTGGCCACGGTTGATTGTGCTCTCTTGCTATACTGCTTGGGGAAGCGTACCTGCCTCTGTTCTCATTGGCCCAGTTTGCGAATCGATCGACGCCGTCTGGGTTCAATGCCGGGTCAACCAAACAGACTCCTTGCCTTAGCCAGCCATCAACTTCGTCGGATAGCGATGTACAAAGATGGAACGCAATCAGTGGAGCCGCGTTGACAGCGCTCGCTTCGTCGCCGTGTACGCTATAACCGAGGTACATGACGAGCAGAGTGTCTGCTGGCACATGCTCCAGCTTGCCTGATGTCAGCTTCGGACGCTTTTTGCGAAGCGAGTCGAGTTGTTGAATGTTGTCAGGACTGGCGATGGCCAATACGGACAACGGGCGACCGCCATGCGTTTTTCCGTACGGGATCTCAACCGCTCGATCGCACTGCTCAGCGAGGTATTGAAAGTAGGAATGTACTTGGTCGTGTCGCAAGTGCCTCGACCCAATTTCAAAACCGAAGTATTCGGCCGGCGATTGGACATTTTCCATTCGCTTGTCGTCCGGCAAAACAAGTAGCGGATCTCCAGCGAGGCATGGCCAGTTCAGCATGGCCGGCAGAACAGTCAGTATCGACAGAAGGAAACGTACCTTGATTAGTTGCTTCCATGAAGTCAGTGTAGCATAGATGCGGAATTGCACGGATGTATCTCGATTCAATAGGTTAGTCTTCGGCAAAATCAGCCGCTACTTTCGCAATAGTCTAATTGTAGTTCACGGGACTTGCGATTGACCTGGGACGAAACCGAAACGGTTGGAAAGCTCAAAATTGCAAAGTTCCCGATGGGCTGCCCGAGATTCCATCTCGACAACGCGGCGATATATTGATTGAGCGACGTTGGCCGTTGGAGTCAGTGAAGCATTCTGCAAACCCGCGGCTAGGTCTATAATCGATTGTCGTTGGCCCAGCAGAATCCACAGAGCGTGCGAGCTGTGCCTATTGAAAAAAAAGTCACAAGATCGAAAGCGATTCCCCATGCAAGAACTCAAACCGTTTGCTAAGCTGGCGCCACTCAAAAAGGCACTCGACAACGGCGGGCGATTTTACAACTTTTTTGACGCCTCGAACGATGAGATCGTAACACGCGGCGAACTAGCTAAAGCCGCAGGAGTGTTCACGGCTGGCATCCAAGCCTTTCTCTTCCTCGAAATGACGAAACAGGATCTCAGCGACCAGGATCAAGAGTCTGTTCTCTCCCTGCTCGACACCAAGCTACGTCGTGATTTTGTGAAGAAGCGGCCGCCCTCGATTGCACCTTCGCATGTTGAATCAAATCACAAGGCAGGCGAAGCCATCATCATTACTGGGTTTGCTCGCGAAATCGGCAAGCAATCTTTTTTTGCAGGATTCATTACGGTTCCAATCATGATCGGTAAAGTCATGGTGCCGATGATGATCCCGATTCATGATTTGTATTGCGTGATGGAATTGTTCGATGACGAAAAAATGGAATCAGCCTGCGCTGTCGTATGTGTCCCCATCAAGAAAAAAGTTGACCTCGTTGGACGCAATCAATTCGGTGGGGTGCTGAAAGAACTTAAAAATAACACGAAGGAACCTCCTACACATCCGGTATTTCTCGAAGCTATTTTTTGGATGAAGCGTTGACGCAAGTCGATCCTATTTGTTCTTGCGCTTTCTCCACGCCGCAGTTATCTGAGCTGCGTATTACCCTTTTCGGCCAATTCGCTTAGCTGCCCTCCTCAAGCATATTCTGATCAAAGAGAGTGACAGCCTCTCGATATCGATTCGCTGGCACATAGGTAGCAAAATCCGACTTGGCGATCTTGGTGAAGAATAAAGAGTAAAATGCGAGACAATGATCTCGCTTAGTCTTCGTCGTCGGTCCACTGGTTCTCTTCTTCGGATGGTTCAGCGTCGGCTGTCGAAACGTAGGCTTGCTCCTCCTCATTCCGTTTCTTTTTCTTTGCTTTAGGGGCCTTCGGAGTCTCTTCCCAACTATCGTCTCGACGAATCTTGTTCGATCGATTCTTGGGCTTGCTTGGTGCTGCTTCCGCTACATCCTCTGAACCCGATCGCATGGTTTCCCATTGCTCCAAAGTAATGGCTACCTCACGCGCCTGGGAACCATTGTATTGCCCGACAATTCCGTCCTCAGACATAAAGTCGATTAGTCGAGCCGCCCTTCCGTAACCAATACCGAGTGCGCGTTGGAGAAGCGAGCAGCTACCACGACCCTCGCGAACGACGATGTCCACCGCCGCTTCATAGAGATCATCTCGTTTCTTGAACGAGCCGGGCTTGATCATCTCGTCCTCGCCCTTTTCTACTTTCAGTTGGACCAGTTCCTGCACGAAGTTCTGTTCGCCCAAGCTGCAGTGGTCGACTACGGAGTTGATTTCGTCGTCGCTCAAATAAGTTCCTTGACCACGACCCAGCGCGCGGGTTCCTGGCCAAAGGAATAGCATGTCACCATTACCCCGCAGCTTATCAGCTCGCATCGCATCTAGTACGACGCGCGAGTCCGTCTTGCTGGCCACTTGGAAACTGATTCGTGCAGGCAAATTGCTCTTGATCAAGCCGGTGATCACGTCAACGGTTGGCTTTTGCGTTGCAAGGATTAAGTGAATTCCAACGGCCCGGCTCTTTTGAGCCAGTCGAATGATGTGGGCCTCGACTTCTTTTCCAGAGGTCATCATTAAGTCCGCCATTTCGTCCACGACGATTACGATGAACGGCAAATGGTCGGGAATCAAATCCGCTTCCTCATCGTTCTCTGGCTTCAATCGGTCAAGCAGTTCTTCGCGGCCAAGCTGATTGTAGTTGGTCAAATGGCGAACACCGGCACGGGCCAAGAGCGCATAGCGTTCTTCCATTTTGTCGACCGCCCAAGCAAGAATCGCTTCCGCTTTGCGCATATCGATAACGACAGGGTGCATTAAATGGGGCAAGCGTGCATAGCAGCTGAGCTCCACCATCTTCGGGTCGATCATCAGCATTCGCACTTCATCGGGCCGACGCGTCATTAAGATCGAGGAGATAATCGAATTCAAACACACGCTCTTACCCGTACCAGTACGGCCAGCGATGAGCAAGTGTGGCAGACTGGCAAGGTCCACCGTAAGCGCCTTGCCGGAAACGTCTTTGCCGAGGAAGAGCGGAATCTTTTGCTTGCGGATTTGAGCGCCACTTTCTTCGATCACCTCACGCATCCGAACGATTTGACGTTTCTCGTTTGGCACTTCTATCCCCACGCTATTTTTGCCGGGTATCGGGGCCACGATACGGACGCTGGGAACTCTCAATGCAATGGCCAGGTCATCAGCCAGACCAGCAATCTTGCTCAGCCGGAGCCCAGCATCGAGTTCGATTTCGTAGAGCACGATGACTGGGCCGGTTTCGATTTCAACCACTTTGATATTGAAGCCGAAGTTTGCAAAAGTTTGCTCAAGCACCTTGGCTTTCTTTTTCACCTCCTCGGTTTGTTCGTCGTAGGACACCTCGTCTGACTCCGTTAACAGATCGAGGCCGGGCAACACATACTCTTCGCTACCCTCTGGCAGTTTCGTATCATCGAGATGAGCGAGTGAGTCTTGAGGTAGAGGTTCTGGTTCCGGTACAACCTCTGCTTGTTTCGACTTGCGAGTCTGGACGCGTGGCCCCTTGTCTTCCTCAATGTTTGGGGCATCGGATCGAATGGTTCGAGAGCGGCCCGTCGCGCGTTGCTTAGGCTTCTCTGCAACAATCTCTTGTTCTTCTTCCGCGGTGTGCACATCGTCGTCCTCGTCGTCGTAACGCGAGTCCATGCCGTCATCCCCTTCGGCATCGAAGTTGTCTTCCGCCTCTTCGTCGTAGTCGTCGTCCGAGATATCTTCGAGGGGCGTAGCGGGCTTGCGCGTACCGATCAAGGCCCGTGCTAGCGGATTATCTGGTCCGTGGCGTCCATCCAACAAAGCGTCGTCGACTCTCTCAGGTTCATTCTTTTTGCCGAAGAAAGCCCCAGCGATCGATGCAAGCGTGGAAGGGCTCTTGGCCTTTGGAAAGGTAAGGTCCGTTCGTCCAACGGTCTTGGATTGCGAAGCAAGATCCTCAGCGGTCAAACTAGTTTCAGCACGGCGACCGATTCGGATAGCAGGTCCTGAACCGTTTGCCATCGCAGTTTGTGGATCCGGTGCTGCTGAGCCAGCTAGAGGAGCTGCATGGATGACGGACGACGGGTAACTGGTTTGCGAGCTCGGTTGGCCGCCGACATTGGCGGACATGGTGGTTGGATTCTGTCGCAACGTAACGCTCTTCGGCAAATCCGATCGCGAGGGTGAAAACGTTCCGGAGGTTAACTCTCGATGTCGCCGAAACGACCAGGTCGGAATTCGAAAGTACTTTAACGCGATCATGCCGCCGGTTGCAGCAAAGCCAAAGTATCGAACCAATGCGTACTCGGTACTCAACAAGAGTCCGCCCACGAACACGCCAAGCACCAAAATGGTAGCTCCGTGCTTTAGGTGGTTGTCCAACCAGAAATTACAAAGGGCCCCTAAGTACCCACCTGCGCCCACTGGAACCGGAATGCGTGGCGTGAAGCCAAAACGAGCTGGCATGCAACAAACCGCCACCAAGATCAAAGTCCATCCGAAACTTCGCCCCATCGGCGAAGCCCACGGTTCCTGCCGGAGCATCACCACACCTGAAAGGCACAAAAGCATAGCCACCAAATAGCTTCCTACACCAGTGGCTTGGAGCAAGATATCGCTGGTCAATGCCCCAAAATAACCACACCAGTTTTGTATCTCAGTGTTGAATGGGTACGCCGCCCGCATCGGAGAATAAACACTCGCAACTGGGCCCGAGAACTCTCCTAAATTGTCAGCGGCATCGTGAGTCAATAGCGATAGCCATAGCAGTGCCGCAGCCGCAAACATGACGACCGCAGCCACGTCCCATCGAACTGACCGTTGATTTTCCATAGCTCGCTACCGTAAAAGGCTCTGCTAGATACAATGCTCCACCTCTCATCTTCGGCAAAAAGGTGTCAAAACCGCTCCAAAGTTTTCGAGAGCAGTACATTGACAACACAATCCGCAAACTCAACGCAGCC
>JANMNR010000735.1:0-1916 GCA_031368325.1 Pirellula sp. | reverse complement strand
AAGTTGCCATGATTGATCCAGAAAAAGGCAGAATGGTTGGTTCTCCGTTTCAGCCAGCGGTTCAGGCCGGAGAAAGGCCAAAGTGGTTGAATCCTGTTGTGTTGGCTGACAAGCAAACCGCGATAGTAGCAGACCAACAACGATTCATTCACAAGCTGTCCACGGGAAAGCAACTACGAGTCATTACTTCACAGTCGCTTGAAAAGCCGCTCAAGGGAAGGCTTTCGGTTCTCAAGGATGTAATTGTCGGTGTGTCGGCGGGCTCCTCTGGAGATCAGTTGGATTTTTATGAGTCCAGTGAGCTTAAGCGAGTAACGACTGTTCCCGTAGAGGGGCGATTCACTTGGGGACCGTATGCCATGGAGAGCGATTCGAGGGGCATCCTGCTTGCTTACAGCGACATCGATGGATTGATCGCATGTGATGAATCGGGTAAACGTCTTTGGACAAAAGCGATTGGGAAAACGGTCTTAGTTGGCGCTCCGACTGCGATTGAATCGGACTGTATTCTGTCGTCCACCAGTGGAGACTTGATTCGAGTATCCCTGAACGACGGAGGTATCGTTGCGAGGGTTTCACTTGGTGAACCCATCGCCGGCCCGCCGCTTGTGTTTTCCAAAGTGATGTTGGTGCCGTGCGACGAGGGTGTCGTATTGACGGTCCCAGTTCCTACTGCTTCCAATGAAGACACAGGTGTAAGTCGATGATGAGAGCTTGCGAGTGGTCGCGATTCATAGTCTGCACTTCGCTTCTTGCATTGGTCAGCGCGGGAATGGCCGCACATGCGCGGCAGGATAAACTGCTGGAGGAAATTGGGGTTGCGGGGTCAGTGCTAGACGAAGCTCCGTTCGATATTATCACTCTGAAAAAAGAGGAGCAGGGACGAAGCGTTAGAGTAAACCCGATCGAGTTTCCTGGCAGGAGAGTCCCGGAGTCGCCTAAGGAAACCGATAAGTTTCGAGTGGTCTTTCCGTTGTTCCCCGATCGCCTTTATGAGATCTCGTGGCGAGAAATCGAGAAAGTGATTTTGTTCGAAGAGCTGATTCTGCAGAGAGCGAACGTTCTGTTAGAAGAGAAGAAGTTTAGCGAAGCCTTTGAGCATTTGGATTTCTTGGCAAAAAACTATCCGCAGACACCAGGCATCTCAAAGCTTCGACGCGATTTTCTTTATCGCAGTGCAATCGAAATGGCAGGTCAGCGTCGATTGCCGCATGCGCTGGGCGTACTTGAAGAGTTTCAAAGGAACTTCCCTAACGATGAAAAGAAGAGCAATATTCGGGCGGCGATCTCAAACGTTTCGGGGCAACTTATCAAGTCGTATTTTGAAGCGAACGATTTCGGGACCGCGCGAGCCATGATTCTGCGTTTGGAAAAGGACTACAGCACCGATCCCCTCCCGGTTGTAACCGAGTACCGAGGGAAGTTTCTAGAGATGGCGAATGTCCATCGAGAAGAGGCAATTCGCCAACGAGATCAAGGCGATTTTTCGAAAGCTAGGCAAGCGGCTCTTCGCATGCTGGCCATCGAGCCCGACATTGAGGGAGGAAAGAAACTGCTCAACGATTTGATCCTAGCCTATCCAATGATCCGAATTGCTGTGTTTCAAACCTCGGAAAAGGCGGATACGACTGCGCTTGCGGATTGGCCTTCAAGTCGCTTCGGGCAGCTTGTTTCTAATCCGCTTTTTGAGTTTAAGAATACGGGACCAGAGGGTGGGCAATACCGATTTCGTTACGGTTCCTTTCAACATAGCGACGACCGCAGTGAATTGGACATGATGATCCAAAACCCTGGCAAAGAGAGTATTCCGGATAGCCTCACACTGTCGCAAGCGTTTCTTGACCGAGCCACTGTCGGGAATACAAAGTACTCCCCAAGTTGGGCTTCAATCGTCGAGTCGGTTGCAGTCTTTGGTC
>JANMNR010000725.1:0-4702 GCA_031368325.1 Pirellula sp. | reverse complement strand
TTCAACGACCGTCGTTCCGTCATCGGGACGAAGCGTTGCCCCGATCCCCTTTAACTCGAGTTTGAGATGTACGCCAAACTCCACTTGCTCTTGCGGAGCCATGTACGTTGTGTGAGGGTCGAGCGCATTGGTGATCGAGGTTAGATACAATTCAAGCAACTCTTCGACGTCCATCTGGGACTTGGAGTTGTAGACCATTCGATATTGCTTGTGAAGCGAGTCGCGAATCTCTTGATCCGATTTTCCGTCAGCTCTTTTTGATAGGAAGTTCAGCTTGATTGTCTTGCGCCATCGATCTGTGACTTCAGCGAAGTCTTTGGGGTATCCGATTTCTTTTGCGTCGGAAGCAATGCTTTCAGAAATCGTGAAATCCTGAGGTGTGTCGATTAACTGGTGGATTACTGGAATGACTTGGTCGAGTCGTTCTAAGTATCTTTTGTAAGCGACGTACGCAAACTTAACGTCGTTCCGCATCAAGAGATCATCTAGTTTGGTTTCGTAGCCGCGGAACTCCTCTATGTCCGAAGCCAAAAAATACGACTTCATCGGGTCGATATTCTTTAAAAAAATGTCAAAGCCGCGAGATGAGACTTCGTCATTGAACTTGGGATGCAGAACGTGCGCTCGTTCGATCAGCAAGCGGACCGCCCTAACCACGGTCTTTGTATTCGCCGGTGGTTCCTCCACATCCCTCACGCGCTGAACCTTGGCTTCCTCCGCCAAAAGCATCGACGGCATCAGTGGCGTCGCTACCAACAGGGTTGAAAAAAGGAGCCCGAAAAAAGCTTTGCGAGTAGAAGTCTTTCGAATGCTTTGTTTTCGCGTGCGCATAGTAAATTTCTTGGTGGAATTTAGGTTGTGGATCAAAAATGCACTATGGCCGGCGGTAGAACTTTTGCAGAAAAGCCAGCCTAACTACCTTACTTTAACACAAGGCAATGGTAGGAAATGTGTGCTCGTAAGGCAACATGGATCTAAAAGTACTAAAAATGTCGTCTGTCCAGCCGTCGCCCCTGTGGCAATCTACAAACGAATCTGAGAAATTCTACGAGTCTGCCTAGTGCTGCCATATGCCAGTGGCCTTTTGTGACTTTTCGAACGATTTATTGGCCTACTTTTTCTTGTTTTATGAGCGACGAGCGGAAACAAAAACTAACTTCCATTCTGTACGCCATTCGGGAATTGGACGATTTTTCGTCGGATGGTGCAAAGCAGGTTTGTCGCGACTCGAATGCCGCGTACGTCACCAAAGTCCTCAATCAACTGATTCGGGATGGGCTCCTCAGCCGAGTCGAGCGGGATAATAAAGGTTTTTTTCGGTGGGTCCACAACCCAACATGCACTCCGGAAAATTGGATTGACAACCAAGTCTTCGGCGAACAGATCAAGCAGTCACCGGAGCAGGATCGACCGCGTGAACAGCTTTTGCGAGACGGTGCAGCAAAACTCAACGATGCACAATTGCTCGCGATTCTCATCCGAGTGGGTGTCGTCGGCGAATCGGCGGTTCAGGCGGGACGAAAGCTGTCCAATCGTTATCCCGAAGATCGAGTGGCGGCATTGGCCGACGCTAGCCTGACCGAGCTTCGAAACATAAGCAAAACGATTCGAAAAGACAGTTACGCACAAATTATGGCAGGCATCGAACTTGGGCGACGTATCGCCTTGATCAAGGACCAGCAACCGCTCCCCCCCGAGCGAATTCGAGGATCCGAGGACGCAATTCGATATTGCATGCGGGCCTTTAGCCGGCTGGCGATCGACGGCAAGCAGGAGGAGTTTCATATTGTGACTCTAGACACACAACACGGACCGATCCAGTCCCACCTGATCACCGTCGGCACGCTGGACGCAAGCCTCGTCCATCCTCGCGAGGTTTTTCGCGCGGCAATCCGCGATTCGGCGTCTGCTATCCTTTTGGTTCACAACCACCCGTCCGGCGATCCAACCCCCAGTCGAGAGGACAAAGCCGTAACGGATCGACTCGTTCAAGTCGGGGATGTTGTTGGGATTCGTGTTCTAGATCACATCATCGTGGCAAAAGAACGCGGACGGAGCATTATGGCGGAACGCTAAAGTGCAGCGCGGCACTGTGACGCTATATTTCCTTCAACTCCATTCCAAGATAGGATGCTAACCGTCGAATGTCTATTGTAGACGTTCAATGTGTTACTCGGAGCTTAGCATGACATCCCTGACAAATCCCACCACCATCTTTTGGGTCGCGATTGTGCTTATCTCCATCGTGCCGACGATAACCTACTATTGGCACAAGACACGCAAAGCCGAAATGGATGCGGACTTAAAGATGCGAATGCTAGAAATGGGTATGTCCGCTAACGATATTGAACGGGTGCTTCGAGCAGAGAGCCAGGAATCCGGCGCCCGTCATGCGTAGTTGAGCCTCTCGTGCGCGTTCTAGAACTCTTCGCTGGTATTGGCGGATTCGCGGCAGCCTTTCCACGCTCAGAAATAGTCGCTGCGGTGGACATTGATCAGTCGGCTCGCGACGTTTACCTAGCCAATTTTAGAAGTCACTATTTTATCAAGGAAATCGCCAGCCTCCCCTTGGAATGGTTTTCCAGTCAGAATTGCGATGTTTGGTGGATGAGTCCGCCGTGCACGCCATTTACCCAACGCGGCGAGCAGCGGGACTTGGACGATACGCGTTCGGACGCCCTCAGACATTTGATTCAAGTTGCCGCAGTGCTTCGCCCGTCCTTGATCTGTCTTGAAAATGTAGTCGGTTTCGAATCCTCGCGGGCATATTCCATGCTTCAATCCAAATGGAGCGAAGCTGGCTACCAAATCCAAACACGCACGTTCTGCCCCTCGATTCTTGGCTGGCCGAATCGCCGACCGCGAGTGTACTGTATCGCCTCGCAAACCAGCTTACCCAGTTGGAAATCCAATCCCGCAGCCGAGTCTATGTCACTCTCACAATGCGTCGATGGCAGCATTTCGCCCGAAACCCAGCCAGAGCTATGGCTTGATTTCAAAACGGTTGAACGCTATTTCGACGCGATGGACCGAGTCTCGATGTCTAAAGACACAGTCACCGATAACCTAGACAGTAAACCGATGACTGCTTGCTTTGCCTCGTCCTACGGCAAAGCCATAATACGCTCGGGTTCTTACTTGGAAACGCCCTGGGGGTATCGCCGTTTTTCGCCAAGAGAGGTTGCAAGGCTACTCGGGTACCACGATGAATTCCGATTGCCCGCAACTCTTTCCATGGAGCGGCAATGGCATCTGCTCGGCAACTCACTTTCATTGCCAGCCGTTCGCGACGTATGTGCGGAGTTCGACTTAGGTATCTGAGTGATTCGCCGTGCTGTTGCGAGTTGTTTGTCACATGCTGTGCAGTCTGAGGCCAATTCCCTTTCTATCCGCCCCAATCCGCCCCTACGATCCCTACGCGCTGTAGAAACGACGCTGGCGGACGATTCCCACTGAATTGCTACCATTTCCCCAAATGAAAAGGATTCCCCAGTCCGAATTCTCTGATACGGTTCCAGTGGAGTGAAGATTCCAGTGGAGAGAGATCGGTGCGCCTTCGCCAATCGATTTTGCACGGACATTCAACGAAAGCCCAGCCAAGCGATTAAAAATGGATTCGAAGGTTTTTAAGACAATTGCCTACTGCTACCGCGCGGTCAGCCAGAACTACTGGGTGAACCGTGTCTTAGAGACTTATGACAAGGTCTTTTTGGCCCTCACCGACTTACGGATGCCCAAGGATCCGAACAAGCCCGATATCGTCGAGTTGGAAAGCCGCATTCTCTATAGCGCCAGTCCATTCTTGATGTGGAGTGGAGTCGACGCACCCGCGCCGTTGCCCGACTCTCCTTGGGATTATCCTGATCATATGAGCGAGTATGACTGGGACACGCAACTGCTACTGTCAGCCGACAGCTTCGATGATCCTGAACTCCATCGACGTGTCGAAGCCATACGGGTCGCTCGCGGCTTGGACGACCCGGCCGATTCCGATAGCGATGACTCGGGCAATGACAACGACTCTAGTCTCAGAGGCGGCGCGGCGCTCGAGCGGAGCATCGACGAACGATTGGAACGGATCGAAAGTCTTTTGGCTGGTGTGGTGGACCCCGACGATACACAGATGGTGGTACACGGCACCGATGGTACCCAGCGGCTCGGTCACTGTTGGATTCGCTACGGCTATGCCCCCAATTCTAAAATCGAAACGGAAGGGTTCAACATACTCCGGGATTTGGGGATGCACCTGGGCGCCGACGGGTCCCTCCAAGCGATCGCTTGCATCACATCCAGCGACCAAAGCCAAGCTGTCCCAGAATCCGTCGCAATCGCCGTCGCACGGCACGCTATCGCCAACGACGACATCCAGCCTATCGATGACGCCACCCCTGGTGATCCCTTTGACAATGAAGTAGTGGAACAACGCGAGCCATCCATTGCCATCTCATCTTGGACGTTGGAATCGCATCTCAACGAAACCGGTTCGCTCAACGCATTCCATTTGCAGCTACAGACACAAATGGAGGGGCTGCTAGGCCGATACACGTATCAGCACCAAAATATATCTGAGGCTTACCAGGTTGACTTAGCCTCCTTCGCAGTTGCAACATGGGATCAAACCGAGGAATGGCTCTGTTCATTGGCTGAGAGCCAAACGAATGGCGACAACGATACGGCATTGTTCTTGCTCGAGGCGCCGCAC
>JANMNR010000721.1:0-1904 GCA_031368325.1 Pirellula sp. | reverse complement strand
CGTCACCAGCGGTAAGATTGTGCATTGCATTACGGTGGATAGCAAAGGGCAAGTGTGGTTCGGTACCAATGGCGGAGCTTACAAATACGACGGCCAAGCTTTGACGAATATTTCAGAAAAGGATGGCTTGAGCAACAATGCAGTAAGTTCAATCATCGAAGACAAGTCAGGCAACATGTGGTTTGGAACTACGCACAAAGGGATTTGTCGGTTTGACGGAAAGGTGTTTACCAATTTTACCGAAGACGGATTCGTCGATGGCAAGGAAATTTGGTGTGTTCACGAAGACCAGGCGGGAAACATATGGTTCTCCGGTAAGCGATTCGGCGTGTACCGTTACGATGGCACCACCTTTAAAAAGTTCGTAGAGAAGGACGGCCTCACTACTCCCGGTATCATGTGCATCTTTGATGACAACGAGGGTCGGCTTTGGCTTGGCGGTGTGGGGGGGCTCTTTCGCTACGACGGTAAGTCCTTTTTCAACGTTAACAAAGCCGGTCCTTGGCGGTGATGTTGTGTCTTTCCCGGCCATCGTCCCGCTGCTTCGTCAGCAGGACACTAAACCGATTTTCACACTTGTTACTCTTTCTTAGATCTGAACTGAAAATGAGAACAGCATTTGTGATAACGGCTTTCACCTGTTGGTCATTGGTTTTTTGCACCATTCTTCAAGCTCAGGACGATGCACTTTCCCTCGTCTTTAAGGAATCAACGATCGGCCAACTTGCAGCGAGGATCAACGACTATTACGTCGAGCCAGATCTAGCACTCAAGGTAAGCGAACATCTGGAGAAAAGACATGCAGAAGGTCATTTCGACGATGTGTCGGACGCCACTCGTTTTGCGGAGTCGCTAACAAAAGAAGTTCAATCCATCAGCAAAGATAAGCACATGCTGATCAGGCCCGTGACTCAATTTCAGGAGCCGAGGTCAGGATCCACGGAAGACTTTCTTGCGAGACATAGAGCTCAAGTTTCCCGAGACCGTGAGAATGCTGGCGGGGTGAGGGAAGTTAGCTTTTTGGAGGGCAATGTCGGCTACTTGGATATTCGAAGTTTTGCCCAGCTTCATGTTGGACGCGACTATACCGACAGTTCTATGAAATTACTCTCCGGATCGGATGCGATCATTATCGATCTGCGAGAAAACGGTGGCGGTTACCCTGAAATGGTTCAGTATCTTTGTAGCTATTTTTTCGGTGAACGAGTGCATCTCAACAGTTTGTACTGGAGAGAAGGTGACCGTACACAAGAATTCTGGTCGCTCGAAGTCGTGGGTAGGAAGATGCCAAAGGTACCATTATTTGTTTTGACGAGCGAAAAGACATTTTCAGCAGCGGAGGAATTTTCCTACAACATGCAATCTCAAAAACGGGCAACGCTGATAGGTCAGACAACAAAAGGAGGAGCAAACCCGGGACGGATCATGCGGTTGAATGACAAACTCGAAGCCATCATTCCTGTAGGAAAAGCCCTAAACCCAATTACGAAAACCAATTGGGAAGGAGTGGGCGTTGTGCCTGACATCCAGACGTCCCTCGAGAACACGCTTGAGAAGGCCCACGAACTGGCAAAAGTTGCTGCAACGAAACATGGAACTAACCGAAAGCAACACCTTCAAGATCTGTCGGCCAAATTGGTCAAAAGTCTGGATACCTTTGATCTCGAAACGGGCGAAGCGACCGTATATGAGATCTTGCGAGAATGCGAGCAAGCCGGGTTGCTGGGGCGGGAAATGATCAATGGTATTGGGTACGAGTATCTTGTGAATTTCAGGCTCTTCCGAAGAATCTGTGGGTAAAAATCGCTTGATATAGCTCCGCGTCAGCGCGTTGGATTTTTCGCATTACTCAAAAAACAAGCCGACGTGCTCGAAAGAAGTCAGGGGCTACCGAAGCAGCCCCT
>JANMNR010000720.1:0-9625 GCA_031368325.1 Pirellula sp. | reverse complement strand
CTCTTGAAATTGATGAGTGTCCATCCGATGCTGAAAGAGCCGCTCGACCAGTGGCCGAAGCGTCCCCGAGGCGTTGTTAATTACGTGTCGAAGTTTCTTGTCTTCGCCGTGAATGTCGCTGATCACATGCACGGTCCCCTTGGGCAGCGTGAGCACCGCTGACAACCGGGCGATTTCGGCCAAAGCCGAATCAATGTTCGGAAATTCTCTAGCCAGCGCGCGAAGCAACGTCAGCTCATAGCGGCTCGGTTCGGCGTGGCGTCCAGCGGGCTGGCTATTGCGTTCAACATCATGGATCGGCGTCACGTTTACTCGCTTTCATGCTCAACCAATGCAGTTCCATCCCACCACGAATAGCCCAATTCGAGTGTTCCGTGGCTAATTGTAAACCGATTTCTGAGATGTTGTGAAGGGATCCGGGTGTCGGAACGAATCCGCGAGGAAAGGTGAGGGGCAAAAGCCATCTACGAACGAATTAGCGGCAAACAGAAGACTCGCAAGAAGAAGGCTGCAATTGCCTTGGCACGTAAGATCGTGATTATCGCTTGGGCCATGCTTCGAGACGAAAAAGATTGGGATCCAAAGACGATGATTCAAACGACCGAATCGTTTGGCAGGATGCCTCTAGGACTAAAAGAAACCCTTCAAACAATGAAGCCGAAGGAGCTTAGCCAGCAACGCAAGAACCGCCTTGCCAGAGAAGTTCGTGAAGCCAAAGCAGCCGCCGATTCATTCAAGAAAGACGAACCAACGCTAAAGAAAGACGCCAATGAGATGAACTCCGAAAAGCCAGCGTCAAGGAAAAGGACCAACGACGAGCAATCGAACAAGGCTAAAAAATCAGACACGAAACAATCTACTGAATCAATGAAACCACGGGGAGCAAGACAGCGAGTACCGGTGCGTGATGCATGATCGCTTACCTGCGCCATTACATGGTCCAACGAATACGCTCAGGTATCTTGAGGACTCGCTGGCACGCTGGGCATTTGATTTTCTTGCCACGTTTATCTTCGCTGACCTTTAGTTTTTGTTTACATGGACAGGTAAGTAGCACATGCATATGCGATAGTTTCTTATGAGTGGTTGCCAGTTGGGGTGATCGCGTCAAGTTTCCGTGTTTACCGAGTCCTGGCTAATAATATAGCTGGATTTTGCAGGGGAAGTTAGTCGGTGAAACTTCAGTGGGAACATGTTTTGGCACGAGTACTTTTTGCCGACCACTCTCGTGTGCCAGCGAAAATGCAATGTCACAGTGCTTTGACATGGCATTGAAGAGAATTGGACCAATTGCCCGGATAGTCGTTCGGCTCCCAAGTTAGGGCAGTTGCAACCAGTAGGTCCCAGTCGTCTGACTGGGTACTTTGTAGTCATGCTTTCTGAGCGTTTGAATGATTTTGGTTTTGTTGAAATAGAGTATCGAGTGAGGCGACCGCTTGTTGACGTATTTTCGACGCTCCGGTCACCCAAACGATTGACACACCGGTGCGTCGGAGTTTACTCGGCTACCAGCCGAACATTCACATCCAAGGTGCTCGCATGCACATTTAACTAACCAGATGGGGTACATTAAGAATGTGTTTTCAGGCGCCGCGCCGGAGAGTTGCTATTTCCCCGACTGAAATTGGAGCCCCTGCGTTCAATCTCAAATTCGACTTAATCTTCCGGTCAGTGAGTACCCGCTTGCGTCACTATGACTCTGAAGTTGCGTGCGGCGAATGGAATGGGACGCTCATCGAGGACTTTCGCTCCGACTTCAAGTTTATCCGCACGGCCGATGAACTTTTCGGCGAGGCGGTGGAACAACACACGAATGGCGAATGCATTGCATCAGATCGCTTGTCACTCGAGACTGTAAAGATTGATTTTGGCGCCGCGATCGATCTCTACTTCCGACTGCATTTTCTCGATGCTCCGAATGGTTACGGTATAGCTCCTGGGAAATTTTCTGTTGCTGTCGACACCACTCGTGATGACTGCTCGCTCGCCACACTTAGCTGTGGACTGTGTGGGCCTGACGGAGATTTTTGGTATCCAAGTTCCAAACGAATGTCCAACGTCGTAATGCCCGATAACTACGACTGGGCATATTCCCACACTCGCACCTACGGTCCTCCGACGATTTCATCTTGGATTGATCGGCGAACTCGAAACGCGGGGAACGATGACAATCGGGATAGGTGCCAGGATTGCTCCGTGGCCCCTCCCACACCACCTTGCGAATCACGCCGAAACCTTGCCTGCGCTAGTCCGTAGTACCATTTCGTCCTATGTGGACGCAGGACTCGCCGATTCGACGGTGATTGCTTAATACGATAAGCTGTTGAATGCTCGAATAGTCGATTTGACGGGCCTTTAGTCGCCTCTGTAAAGTTTGCCGAAGTTCTCGATGAAACTGACCTTCAATCTGAATGAACCAGAAGCACTCGCCCTGACAGAGCTGTTTTACAAAGACTCTCCTTCGCATCAACGGATCCGAAATCGAACACGATGGGTTCTTCCAATATTCTTGTTGCCGATTGTGATTCTCTTTACCTTGCAGTTTGGCTTCTCACTGCCGTCAATCGTAGTTTTCGCGATCGCGATTGTCGGATGGATCATCATTGCTCCGCGCCGGTTTGACACGCAAATTCGCCGATACGCACAAAACCTGATGAAGGAATCGTCGTATGCGAAGTCCTTCGGCGAGTACACTATTCAAATCAATGACGGGCACCTGCTATCAAATGGGCCGACTGGTCATGCTGAATACAATTGGAACGCTGTAGACCGAGCTATTCTTACGGACAAGTATTTATTCATCTATTTGTCTGGGGCATCGGGATTAGCGATAAAGACGAGCGAAATCGGTACAGAGAACGCACTGAATGCGCACAGTAGAATTCAGCAATTGATCGAAATAGCCAAATAACAGAGATCTGTAACGGGCCGGATTCGACAAATGCTAGCCGTTTCCCGAGCTAGGCCCAACCAATGTATACATTGACGCTCATCGCTTGTACTGCATCTGCCGTTTCGAGTAGACTAAGCTCTGACAAGCTCTCATCCTGCTTCGACGTTGTTGGGACAGATTGATTTTCGTTCTGCCTTCAAGATACCAACATGCTGACGAAACTCTGCAAGGCGATCGACCGGCTAGTTGACCTGATCTACATGCGCGGTGCGCGTCCAATCCCAAAGCTTGACATTGGCTATAAAGGATTAGCGTCGTCGTTCAAGGGACGTACGTGGGCTGGACTGCGGTTACTTGCCGAATGGCTAATCCCGCAGGAACCTTGCCATCGGCCGCTTTCCACAGTTTGCCGCGTAGTCCGTGGTACCGATTTCTAAACTAGCACAACCACTGTGGGCATTGGAACTGCTCGAATCGACTACGCCTGCTTGATCGATT
Organism: Pirellula sp.; assembly: GCA_031368325.1. Taxonomy (GTDB): domain Bacteria; phylum Planctomycetota; class Planctomycetia; order Pirellulales; family Pirellulaceae; genus JBKCUI01. Next base: position 6,234 of record JANMNR010000720.1, on the reverse strand, counting down.
AGACTGGAGAATACTAGTTGAGGAAGAAGCGTAACTCCCCAAGCTTCAGGGATAACTGTCCCAAACAGGGATAGATACAAGTTGGACGATCTCGGTCGACGCGAGAACCAAGCCAGATGAAGCGTTTTCAAGAACTGTCCGAAGGACGATCTTCAATAGATTCATGCCTGTCCGTACCCGCGAGTTTCTGGTCCTACAACCATGAATGAGATTGCCAAGAGATTCGGTCAAGTGTTCTGGGGGCTACTCCTTGTAATCCTCGATTTAACAATCAACCGATTCGATCTTTTGCCGGACTTTATCGGCTATGTCTTGATTGCCGTCGGCCTTGGCGGCATTACAGGTCTCTCCACGCAGTTTGCCACAGCCCGTATGTGCGCGTGGTGGCTTGTTTCAGTTGCCGTCGTTGCGTTGCTGCCGTCCCGAGAGCTTGGACTGTTCATTGGGCTGATTCATTTGGGACTCGATTGTGCGATGATGTGGGCACTGCTTGGTGGCATCAAGGAGTATTCGACGACGCGGAATCGGTTTGACCTCGCGGAACGCGCATCTGCCCGCAGGGTTGCTTACGTTTCGATGATGTGCATCGTCACGATTCTCGGCTTCGGTGCTCGTGGCATGGGTCCGCCAGCAGGTGTACTCGCTGTGATAATCGTGGTATGTCTGTTAGTTCTGCTCGTAATGATTCTGCACTTGGTTCATCGAGTCAAAACGGAACTCGCGGTGTGAATCGCCCAACAATCGCATACACTTTTGTTCTGGAAATGAATTGAATACGAGCGGGTTTGATCCCCGCCAGAGTAAATCTCAGCCAGAGGCACAGTATGCGTGCTGCAGTTGCCATAATGGATCTGCGTTGTCGTTCTAGGGACATACGCGGGCTGGACTGCGGCCGCTTGCCCGACCTCTGTTTTGTGGCTTAAGAAGTTAGCCAGAATTTAATCCCATGTTCGAGATGCCTTTTTCGGACAATAGTCGAACTCGTTCGATCTCGAGTGTCTGCAGCACCAACTGGAGCATCGTATTTGCTGTCTTATGCATAAATTCGATGTCTTCCATCTCGTCATTTGATTCGGGCGCAAAGCGATTTATGCCAGCCACAAGACCGTTATACCATTTCATTAGGCGATCAAGTAAAGTATCTGCATCTTTAACGCCAGCGAAGTAAGCATCTTCACGCGAATACAAGTACTGACAGTGACCTGATTCTGCGACTGCTGAAATCGGACCTGCCATTGAATCCTGCCAACCTTCAAGGTCGGTCCAATGATTGCGGGAACGACCTGACCGCCATATGTGTAATGCAAACGGTGCAATGAATGCTTCGTCAAAGCTCGTCTGCATTTGTTTTAAGTGTGCCATTGGTATTATGCAGTTGGTGGACGAACGCTACGGATCACCAATTCGCCGCGATGATCTCTCCATTGCTAAAACGCACCGTTCGGCGACTTTGGTGCATCCGCTTGTTCGTCACGATTCTGGTGTACGAGCCAAGTTGTCACGAATTCGTTGGTAGTAGGGCGGAACATCGCCGTTCGAACGTTTAATTAAAGTATCGATCGTTGCGATCGCACAATCTCGCGCATCCTTGGTTAGTGTAACGCATTGAGATGACAAATAGGCATCCTGGCCACGAAACACGCATGCTAGGTAGTGGGTGATGTTTTTCTCACCGCCACGTTCGAGCAGTTGTGTTGCAAGGCAAGAGACGAATTGGTGGTACACGCCGAAGGAAGCCTTCGAGTACGATGTTTCAGCATCGTAAAGATCGCGGATCAAATCGTCGTTAGCATTTTCGGGAGACTGAATCAGGGATTTCGCGATTTCCGTTCGGAACGTTCGATTGTCATCACGGAGCTCCGATCCGACCTTGCCATTGGAGGCAAAGGCGATGCGATGGCGATCGGCCGGTGAATAGGAAGCAATGAACGACTCTTCGTTGGGCATTCTGATTTAGTGACGAACGACCATCGTCGCCCACTCGCCGCATGTAACGTTGCTAAAAGTCAAAGCACCCGACCCGCGACTTGCGTGCACGATTTTGTTCGCCTATCTTCCTGGATATAACTCCGCGAGAGTCTTGCCTCGTTTCTTTTCTGCTTCAAGGTAAAGCGCTCGCTTCGCTCTTGCGATGTATTCGCTCGGTTGCTTTACGAACAGGCGGAAGTTTTTTTCGTCAGCGAAGTGATATGTGCGATTGTCATGTCGATTGGAGTTACGCCCAGAACCATAAACCTTCGTCTTTGCATCAAGCGGGCCATCAAGTCCATAGGTCGCGACAATGTCAATTCCATTGAATGCAACGGCGAAAGTCTCAGGGTTTGCATCAAACATCACCTTTTCGTCTTCGCTGAGAAAGTGGTAACGCAATCCTCGGTAGATGCTCTCATATCGGTCTTTTCCTTGGACGTAAGCTTCCATCTCAACGAGGGCGACAGCGCAATCTCCATCTAGAGCAACTCGAATCGATCCAGGATCAACTCGCGATGGCTGCTGCGCAAATGAATTGTTGGTGACCGTCATCATTGCAATGACCAGACCACATAACTGCAAGGCGAGTTGTCGGCTCATGGTAGCTCCATCGCAGAATTGAATTGGCGAACAATAAATTCTCCCCGGTTGATTTGGGGCAGAGACGCGATTCTATCTGGGTGAGTTGAGGCGGAATAGAGGGAAACCATCCACGACATTACATGGATTTCGTAGAATGTAGTTCAACTTGGGTACGAATACCCGCTCCCTCGCCGTCTCTCAACGCGACCGTATTCTGGCAACGTATCGCGTTTCAGCACAAGCAATCTCGGATACCAAATCGCACCGGTTTGACACGCGTTTGACATGCCGGAGCTTCGGATTGCTACAAAGACAATCAAACCAGTGGTTCCGGCTGATCTGGTCTAATCTTCCACTCGTCCACAATAGCCTCGACCTTCCGTCGTGAAGCCTGAAGACGCCATCATACATCTTACGGGAATACCGTTAGCCCATTTGATCAGCTAAATGGTCTACAATGGAACTTTCGTTTGAAGGCGCGGGCGCTTCAGAATGACAAGTTCGCCAGCAAGGTAACCCGGAGAGAGCTTCATGACTCTTTACAACCTGACAGCGCGATCGATTTGCATCTTATTGCTTTCGGCGGTCGGTTGCGGCAGGCTGTCGACGCCAACGCCGACAGCCAAAACGCTGCATCAAGCGGCAATCTTTTATCCCGATCAGATTCCGACGTTGATTGCAAACGGTGCCGAAATCGACGAACTGGATTCCTACGGGAATTCGGCTCTCTGGGCGGCTGCACGTCATTCCAAAACGGAAAGTGTGCGTTGGTTACTCGCTGGCGGCGCTGATCCGAATATTCGAGGGCAGCGCTGTTGGACGCCATTGCATTGCACAATATTTTGCTGGTCGGCTTCTGCCGATTCCGAAATCGCCCAACTTCTAATCAAAGCTGGAGCAGACGTGAATTCCGTAGAACCAGAATACGGTGAGACGCCTTTCCACTATGCTGTGAGAGTTGCAGAATCGACCGAGCTGGTACGGCTACTCCTTGACGGGGGCGCGGAAATTGATGCCCAGTCATATCCCGGCAAAGACACTGCTCTTCAGTTTGCCGTAGCACGCCGAAAACACACCATAACAGAGCTACTTCTTAAGGCCGATACTTCGCCTACGATTGAGAATAAAGTCGGGTTTGTCCCACAACAGCAATCGCCGGAAGATGACAAGATTGCGACACTCTTCAAGACGTACGTCGGGCGATGAAACACCAATACTGGCTAACAATAGATCGGCATAGGGGCCGGATTTCGCCGTCCCCCTGCCACACCAACTAGCAAGCGGGACCACACTAGGCGGTTAAACGAAGCTGAGCAAGCTCTGCCCAGAGCGTCTTTAGGCTCAAGATGCTCTGGGTTGCAGCCAAACGTTCGTCATACGGACTGCACGGGCAATCGTCTTGCGAGGCAACACCCTCCAACTCACTCCGGTTTGACACGAGTTTGACACGACGGTGCGCCGGAGTTTACTGGGTTACCAGCCAAACCTTCACATCCAAGAAGCTCGCCTGCCCATTCCATCAGCCAGATGGGGTACATTAGGAATGTGTTTACCGGCGAAGCGCTGGAGAATTGCAATTTCGCCATAAGAGAGTGTCTGTCTCGTGTTCAAGTTTCCCGACTTGTGGGTATTTTCGCTCGTTATCCTTACGATCAGCAGTGTTGCCCTATGTGCGGTCTTCTGGCTGCTCAAGTACTGGATAAAAGGTTCGCGATCAGAGGCGTGGCAACGAATTGCCGAGAGCCTCGGTTTTACATACAGAGAAAAAAACGCTGGCATCTTGCAGCCATATTCTCATTTTGACACGTTCTCGCACGGTACTGAATGCGCTCGGCATTTGTTGGATTCGGAAGCAAATGACTGCTGGCGCTGCATCTTCGACTACGTCCCTCTCGGCGGAGTTGAGTCAAACAAGCCCCAGACCATCTGCTTGGTCCGGTCCGATCTGCTTGCGCTTCCGCACTTCAACATTCAGCCGGCAACCTGGCTTTCTCGACAAGCGATAAAGCTGATGGAAAAGACTGCCGCTCTTCCATTTATAGAGCATCCTGACGACGCGGAGTTCAATTCAGCCTATCACCTTCAGGGGGCTGATGCTACAGCGGTTCAAGCTGCCTTAACACCGGAAGTCCGAGCCTTCCTGATGTTGCAACGCACACGAGGATTCTGTTTCGAGGCCGACGGACAAACATTGTTGTTTCATACGAGGACCCTTATCCGACCAGACAAGGCATCGGATATGCTTGACAAATCGCTCGAAATCCTCCGTGTTTTCATTCGAAATAGCTGAGAATCTAGGACCGAATGTCAGAAGCGAGGTGCGTCGCGTTGATGCTGCGGTCCATCGTAAAACCCAAGCTGATACGATACAAAACAAGAGATCAATCACGATCGGGATAGGAGGTCCGGATTGCTCCCGGGCCACTCCCACACCACCCCGCATTGGTTTTCCGATCAGGAATACCGAATTATCTCTCACCAGAACCAAGGGGATCAAGGACTCCGCAAATGACCAAGCGATCGCTGGCTTTCAAATGGATTCGAACCATTTGTGGTTGCTGGCAGAATCACCAGCCCGACAACGAAGCCCGCCACCTCAATCGACTGCAACTGACTCATTCGCCTTTGTCGCTGGCGATTTAGATCAAGAGAATTTGAGCATACGCAACAAGCATTCCAACGAGTCGAAATGGACGTGAAAAATATGTCGGTACTCATCAAGAAAGTCTTCTGTGGATCCTGACCTCGGCTCCTGAAATTGAGTCGTTGGCCTGATCAGCATGTGCTTATCTTTGCTGATGGATTGAACTTCTTTTGTTAGCGACTCCGCAAACGTGTGGCGTCCTACACATCGTCGAAATGACCTTCTGCATGTCTTTTCTTTAGATGTTCGCTTACTGTGAGTGCCAGTTCTGGCTCGACGTAATAGTCGTTGATTCGCGCTGAAAGTTGGCCGATCGTCGATTCCTTAAAGACGAGGGAAAGTGCATCTTCCTGAGCTTGAAGAATGATGCAAAAGACGATTGACCAACAGGTGAAAGCCGATATCACAAATGCGGTTCTCATTTTCAGTTCAGATCTAAGAACGAATAAAACGAATAATAAGTGTGAAAATCGGTTTAGTGTCATGCTGACGAAGCAGTGGGACGATGGCCAGGAAAGACACAACGTCACTTCCACGGACCCACTTTCTTAACTTTGAAAAAGGAGTCGCCGTCATAGCGAAAGAGTCCCCCCACACCGCCAAGCCAAAGCCGACCCCCATTGTCATCAAAGATGCACATGATACCGGGAGTTGTGAGGCCGTCCTTCTCTTCGAACTTTTTAAAGGTGGTGCCATCGTAACGGTACACACCGAATCGCTTACCGGAAAACCAAATGTTTCCGGCCTGGTCTTCGTGAACACACCAAATTTCATTGCCCTCGACCATTCCCTCCTTGGTGAAATTGGTAAACACTTTACCGTCATAGCGACAAATCCCTTTGTGCGTAGTGCCAAACCACATGTTGCCTAACTTGTCTTCGACGATTGAACTTACAGCATTGTTGCTCAAGCCATCCTTTTCTGAAATATTCGTCAAAGCTTGGCCGTCGTATTTGTAAGCTCCGCCATTGGTACCGAACCACACTTGCCCTTTGCTATCCACCGTAATGCAATGCACAATCTTACCGCTGGTGACG
>JANMNR010000687.1:0-8646 GCA_031368325.1 Pirellula sp. | reverse complement strand
CAGCTGGAATTTTTGCACGTCCGCAAGCGAGCTTACAACCTCACGATGTGCTACGGCAAAGAACGATTGACCGTCTAACCAGGGCGGGGAGCCTGGTCCCAAATGCCCTGTTATCGCTGCGGAAATGGTTGCCTCTGGCGTTTGGGCCAGGACGGCTTCCGCCAACGCCTTTGTTACCTCTGCGCTCACTGGCCCTATTGCTGGATCGTCTAATAAGTCCCTAGGAATTCCTAGCCAAGCGTCTTTTGTCAGCGTGCGATAAACCACCATCGAGCCGCAAAAAAACTCAGATATCCCAGGAATCTGCCCCAGTTCCGCTGCCACGCGACCCGCGGTACAACTTTCCGCTAAAACCAGTCGATGCCCACGATCTCGTAAACGATCGCGCACTCCTAAAATCGTCGAATACAATGGGTTTTCTCGATTCACAGTTCTATCGCTTTCTATCTTCGCAGCATGAGCCAAAAACCAGCCGAAAACTTCGCGAAACCACAACCGCGAGCCCGTCCCATTTTGGGAACCAACATACCATCTTTTTGCTTCGAAACGATCCAGGAGCTTTCGCATTATGCAGCACATCTTGTCGCCGGGCTGGTTCGCGAACGGGCTGCATTGGGGCAAAAGACCGTTATTGGACTACCTGCAGGCTCCACACCACTCACCACTTTTCGTGAGCTGATCCGTTTGCACCGCGACGATGGACTGGATCTCTCCGGTGTCGTGCTCTTTTCTTTGGACGAGTACTACGGGTTGCCCGCCAATAGCACGCAGTCCCACCGAGGTTGGCTCCAAGAACAGCTGCTCAATCATGTCAATATTCCATCCGACCAAGTTTATTTTCTCGACGGCCAATTGCATGCTAGCGATATCGACTTGCACTGTCGACGCTATGACGAGGCAATCCAGCATGCTGGTGGACTGGATCTGGTGATCCTCGGCATCGGCCTCAACGGCCACATTGGATTCAACGAACCGTTCTCTGTTCGTCGTAGCCGCACACGACTTTGCACGCTGGATCCGATCACTCGACGTAGTGTCGCAAGCGATTTTTTCGGCGAAGACAATGTGCCAATGCAAGCGCTCACCGTTGGCCTTGGCGGTATTCTATCAGCGAGGCGAATCCTGTTGCTTGCGATCGGCGAACACAAATCCAAGATCGTGGTTGAAGCCCTCGAACGTCCTGTCAGTGATCGTGTCCCGGCCTCGTACCTGCAAGAACATGGTGATGTTCGTGTGCTCCTCGATGCACCCGCGTCCTCTATGCTCAAAGGGGCATCGACTCCATGGCTTTTGGGCAACGTTACTTGGGACGACGAGCTGATCAAACGGGCAACACTATGGCTGTGCTCACAGACTGGCAAGGCGCTTTTGAAGTTGGATGCCGATGATTTTCGAGCTCACGATCTACACCAATTATTGCGCCATCATGGTCCGGCCGAGTCGATTTCCCAAAAAGTCTTTCGTTGGATGCTCGACACAATCGATTACCACCCTGCCGGCTCACAGCCCAAGAAAATTGTTTGCTTTAGTCCGCACCCGGACGACGACGTGATCAGTATGGGCGGTACTCTGATTCGTCTCAACGAAGACAAACACGAAGTGCATGTGGCATACATGACCAGTGGCAATATCGCCGTTTTCGATCATGATGCCCTGCGAGTTGCCGAACTGGTCGCTGACTACAACTTGCTCTTCGAAATTGAACGCGACCAATCGAACCGACTGGCCGACCATGTGCGCGAAGCCATTAACCAAAAGCAACCTGGACAACCGGATGTGGAATCGATTCTCCGAATCAAAGGGCTAATACGCCAGAGCGAAGCCCGCGCGGCCGCCATCGCTATCGGATGCAAGTCCTCCAACTTGCACTTCCTCGATCTACCCTTCTATCGAACCGGCACCATCGCGAAGAAGCCGGTCGGTGAGGAAGACATCCAAATTATCGAAACATTGCTCAGGACCTTGTCACCCGACCAAATATACGTGGCCGGCGATTTGGCCGACCCGCATGGAACGCATCGCGTTTGTGCCGAAGCCATCTTCGCCGCGTTGATGCGGATGACCGAGCGTGGAGAAAAACTGCCGGATGTTTTGCTTTACAGAGGCGCTTGGCAGGAGTATCCAATGCATGAAATCGAGATTGCGGTCCCGCTCAGCCCAGGCGACTTGTCGGTGAAACGCCAGTCGATATTTATGCACGAGAGCCAAAAGGACAAGGCACTGTTTCCAGGCAGTGACCCTCGTGAGTTCTGGCAACGGGCAGAAGATCGAAACCGAGGCACCGCCGATTCGTACAACCGCATTGGCTTACCGGAGTTTTTTGCCTTGGAGGCCTTTGCACGTTGGAAGGGCAAGCCGATTTAGCGCTACGCAAGGCGTCGCGCGAAACTATACTGTGATTCATGACCGCTATTCTCGGGATATCAGCACTTTATCATGATTCGGCGGCGGCGCTAGTTGTTGACGGGGAATTGGTATGTGCTGCTCAGGAAGAGCGATTTTCTCGCCGGAAACATGATCATGTATTCCCTAAACAGTCTATCGATTTCTGCCTTCAGTTCGCTGGCCTAACCGCGGATCAATTGGACCACGTCGGGTTTTACGAAAAACCTGTGATCAAGTTCGAGCGGCTCATCGAAACGTATTTGGCGTTCGCTCCCAGGGGGTACCGTTCGTTTCGACAAGCACTTCCGCTTTGGCTGAAACAGAAGTTGCATGTTCCACGCGAAATTCGACGCGTGTTACCAGGTTTCAAGAAACAAATCGTTTTCCTGGACCACCATCAATCCCATGCAGCGAGCGCTTTCTTTCCATCACCCTTCGACGAGGCAGCGATCTTGACGTTGGATGGTGTCGGCGAATGGTCGACTAGTTGTATCGGCTACGGTCAAGGGAATAAGCTAAAGCTGCATCAAGAGATTCGCTTCCCGCATTCGATCGGATTGCTTTACTCTGCCTTTACTTATTACTTGGGCTTTCGAGTCAACAGCGGTGAATACAAGTTGATGGGGCTAGCTCCGTACGGCAAACCTACCTTCAGGAATAAGATTCTGGAGCACCTCGTTGACCTCAAGCCAGATGGCTCGTTGAGGTTGGATATGAGCTATTTCAACTACTGTCAGGGCCTGACCATGACCAGTCCTAAGTTTGATCGATTGTTCGGTGGGCCGCCCCGAAAGCCAGAGTCCGCGATCACACAACGGGAAATGGATTTGGCGGCTTCGGTTCAAGCCGTAACTGAAGAAGTCATGTTGCGCATGGCGACTCATGCTCACAATCTGACGGGCTCAACGAACCTAGTCTTAGCCGGTGGGGTGGCTCTCAACTGTGTTGGGAATGGTCGCATCCAACGCGAAGGGCCGTTCAAGAATGTCTGGATACAACCGGCGGCAGGCGACGCGGGTGGTGCATTGGGGACAGCGCTCTTTATTTGGAATCAATTGCTCGATCATCCACGAACGCCGAATCCCGGCGATAGCCAACGCGGTTCCTTGCTCGGTCCATTTTACACCGACGAGACCATTCGCCAAACACTTGACGCGCAGAAGGCCGTCTATCGAGTCTGCTCCAATGACGAGGAAGTTTGCGAGCAAGTGGCGAAGTTGGTCGCATCCGAGCAAGTAGTAGGGTGGCATCAAGGTCGCATGGAATTCGGGCCTCGAGCCTTGGGGGCTCGCTCGATACTCGGTGACGCGCGCAGTCCAAAAATGCAATCGGTGATGAACCTTAAGATTAAATTCCGTGAGTCGTTTCGACCGTTTGCACCAATCGTCCTGCTCGAACAAGCAAGCAAATACTTTCAGATGAAACCGGGCGAGGAAAGCCCTTATATGTTGCTGGTAGCACCTGTTTGCACGGAACGAAGAGCAGCTTGCGAGGCTAGCGAGCCGATTGCTTTCGGAATCCGTGAAGTGAATATGCCTCGTTCGGAGATTCCGGCAGTCACCCACATCGACTATTCTGCTCGAATTCAAACGGTCGATGCCAAACGCAACCTACTGTTGCACAAAATGCTGACGCGATTCAACGAGTTGACGGGATGTCCAGTCATGATCAACACCAGCTTCAACGTGCGCGGCGAGCCGATCGTCTGCACTCCCTTGGACGCTTACCGGTGCTTTATGATGACTGGCATGGACGCGCTTTCCATTGGCTCGTATCTGCTACTCAAATCGGAGCAACCGTTGCACGCAGATCCGGTTGCACGCGAAGCGTTTTTAAACGCGTTCAGTGAATAACTTAATAATGAGGTAAGAGATTGAAGCTAGTCGAGATCCAATGGTCGCCATCAAGCAGCCAGCTTCGTCAATTCGGCGTCCTTAGCTGTCTCGTTTTGCCATTTTTAGGTTGGTTATGGTCCGTCAGCGTTAGTGGAATTGCACTATTGCTGGTGACCGGGGTGGCTATTGCTCTCTTGTCGTTTTTCTGGCTCCCAGCCGTGAAGTACCTCTTCGTGGGATTGACTATTGCTGTCGCTCCCATTGGGATGGTGCTGGGGGAAGTTGCGATGCTATTGATCTTCTTAGGTGTGTTTCTTCCAATAAGTCTGATATTCAGGTTGATAGGTCGTGATTCACTACAGCGAAAAATGGACAAGAATGTAAGCACATATTGGCAAACGAAACAAGAATCGGACAAGGTTTCCAACTACTATCGACGATACTAGAGAGTCCGCAGCCAGACCCATAACGATGCAAGCCCAACGATGACAGAGCCGAAAGATAAGAGCGAGTTCGAGAAGACGGGCGAAGAGCGGCCGATCACGCTGGTGCAGGAGTTCGCATGCTTTGTCATCGAGAACAAGAAATGGTGGCTTATTCCGATTCTGCTTTCGCTTGGTTTGATTGGCTTGCTCGTTGTGCTTAGTTCAACTGGTGCGGCGCCTTTCATCTATACCTTGTTTTGATGCGTTGGGCCACACGATGAACTCACCGAATCGACCTAGGCAGAGGATCAAGGTGTCTCTTCGTAAGAAGATACTTTTTTCTTGTGTGACGACCGTCCTTTTTTTCGCCCTCTTGGAGTGCATGCTGAGCATCGTTGGATTTCAGCCTCACAGGAATACCGAAGATCCTTTTGTCGGCTTCTCTGGACTTATGCCATTGATGGAGCTGTCGACCAACGCCCAAGGGGAGCAGATACTTTCCACGGCGCAGAACAAGCGACATTGGTTCAATGCCCAGTCCTTTCCCAAAGTCAAAAAACCAGGAACCAAACGTATTTTTTGTATGGGTGGATCCACTACCTATGGCCATCCCTACTGGGATTCCACATCGTTTTCGGGATGGATGCGAGAGTTTCTTCCCGTGATCGACTCCTCGCATGAATGGGAGGTGATAAACGCAGGTGGAATAAGTTATGCAAGTTATCGCGTGGCAGCTTTGATGGAGGAGTTGGCACAATATGAACCGGATGTATTCGTGGTTTACTCGGTCCACAACGAGTTTCTCGAACGTCGAACTTACCAAAATATGTTCGACCAATTGACGCTCAGTCTAAACTCGCAAGCGATACTAGCTCGCACTCGCACGTGGGCATTGGCCGATCGACTTGTTCACAAAGCGCGAACGATGGTCTCCAAGCCCGCAGCCAAGGGATTGGCGAAAACAAAAGTGGAAGTTCTGAAGGGAGAGGTAGATGAGATCCTCAATCATACGATCGGCCCCGTCGACTACCACCGAGATGCAGCATGGCGAGCCAAGGTGCTTCAACATTATGAAGCGAACTTGCGACGCATGGTTTCGATTGCACGCAAGGCTGGGGCGAAGATTGTTTTCATTACGCCTGCTTCCAACGAAAGGAGCTGCTCTCCGTTTAAGAGCGAGCATGATCCAAGCATCACTCCGTCCGATCTAGAACAGCTGCTAGCCCTCGTTCATCCTTCGAACAGCGAGACAGTTGCGGACGCCGCAATGACGTCGCTCCAAAATCTTGAACAGGCCATCCGGATCGCGCCGCACTACGCCGAGTATCACTATCGCTTGGGACAAGCCTATTTTGCGGTTGATCGATTTGCCGATGCGGAGCAGGCTTTTTCGCGTGCTCTGAATGAAGACGTCTGTCCTCTACGAGCGGTTGATGAAATCAGCAGGTCCATCGAACGCATTGTCGGAGAATCGAAGGTGCCAATGGTCGACTTTGAGACAAAACTCCGCCAGTTGTGCCGCGAAGAAAATGGCCACTCGATCCTAGGGGTTGAGTACTTTCTCGACCATGTCCATCCCACGATCGATGTCAATCGACGATTAGCGATTTGGATTTTGGAAGAGCTGCAGTCCAACGGGTTGGTCCAGGGCAAGAAAATTAGTGATTTGATTCTAGCGGATCAGTTTTCAAGGGCAGAAGAAAAGGTTCTCGGTCGAATCGATCCAAACGCACAAGCCTACTCACGCCTGAATTTGGCCAAAGTGCTTCATTGGGCAGGGAAATTTGACGAGGCGGTTCCGCATGCCAAGGAGGTGGTGAGGATCATACCGAATGAACTCGAGGGGCGTTTCATCCTGGCCAATTGTTTAACGTACTTGGGCAAGAAAGAAGAAGCGCTCCAGGAGTACGACAAGCTCTTCTCAAACGGAGTGGATTACCCGCGTGCCTATCTTCCGTTTGGAGAATTGCTGGCTGAAAGAGGACACATGGAACAGGCCAAAGCCTACTTGCTCATGGCTGTGCTCCACGACCCAAAGAGTTCCTCGGCCTACTATGCGTTGGGGTTCGTGCATTTGCGTCTAAGGGAATTTCAATTTGCGATCGAGTCTCTGGAGGAATCGAATCTGCTTTATCCGGATTATGCTCAGACGTTATTCGCTTTGGCGCAGGCCAAGGCGGGGCTAGGAAATCATGCCGCCGCGATATCGCTTTACGAAAGAGTTATTTCCCAAGGCGTACGCTCAGACGAACTGCACTATCAGCATGGACTTAGTCTGCTTCAGGACAATCAAAGATCAAAAGCCATTCAACAATTTCAAGCGGCACTTGCGATATCCCCGAATTGGGAAGTTGTCCAAGAGCAATTGAGCCTTGTGCGAGAGGATGCTAAGGAGACAAACGATAAGTAGAACGGGATCGGGCGAGGGTGGTTCTCACCTACCGAAGGTTGAATCGTAGGTACCCAAGAAATAAATTTCCGCCATTTCAAGGCCCAACAGGAACTTTCAGCTGTGCTGTGTCGCTAGAATCGACGGATTGGTTGGCGATGGGGGGCTTATCTTCACGAGGAAGAGGGCAAGGCATGGATCGAATTCATGACGGTCATCGAATCCAAGATCATCACCGTTCAGCAAAATTCTTTGAAAGATATACCCGTGAGAATACTGAGTATTGATATCGGCGGAACAGGTGTCAAGTTACTTGCCACGGGAGAAACCGAACGTCGCCGCTTTGATTCAGGCACAACCATGACGCCAGAAATCATGGTGGCTGGCGTCAAGAAGCTTGCCGAAGATTGGAAGTATGATGTGGTCTCGATCGGCTATCCTGGTCCCGTGCGTAACAACCAACCTATCGGCGAGCCGCACAATTTGGCATCCGGGTGGATTGGGTTCGATTTTGAAGTAGCGTTTGGCTGCCCTGTGAAGATGATCAACGATGCCGCAATGCAGGCGTTCGGCAGTTACAAAGGGGGCAGCATGCTCTATTTGGGTCTCGGAACAGGGCTTGGCAGCGCGTTGGTCGTCGACGGTACCGTTGTCCCGTTGGAATTGGCCCATCTCGCGATCGGCAAGAGGACATTCGAAGACGATCTCGGGTTGCGTGGACTTGAAAGGCTTGGCCGTAAGAAGTGGGAGATACGAGTGCATGCCGTCACTGCGCGTTTTGTTTCTGCACTCATTTTAGACGAGGTGGTTTTCGGGGGCGGAAACTCCAAGAAGTTGAAAAGGCTCCCGGATCGCTGTCGACTGGGAGATAACGCCAATGCGCTCCTCGGTGGATTTTTACTCTGGGAAAAGAAATGAAAATGACCGCAAGCGAGGCCGAATCCAAAGGTTCAGCGGCCATGTTTTTATTGCTCCAAGAAGAACGCCTCTTGTTGCTCGGCAAGTGCGTGTTTCAGATGTAACGGCTGAGAGGACTCCGAATTGGGAAGAAGTCTAAGGGCGATTGAGCCAAGTGCAGTCGGATGCAAAAGTTACTGGCGAGAAGCAGGATGGGATAAAGATACAACAGCAAAAGCTCGTGCAATGCCCTACTTTTGAAAACGCTGGATAATGTTGTTTAACTGTTCCCAGAATTCGTCCCCCTCAAAATCAGAACGGTTACTTAGGAGAATGGTTGTCCGTTCGGTTGCATGGTCGTAATAGTAATTGGTTCTGAAACCACTCCACGACCCATTGTGACCAAAGCCGTAGATCTGCTTTGGGTCCTCAAAATAGACTTGCCAACCGAGTCCGTATCCGAATGGCTTACCGCCTCGCGTCGTAGCGGGTGCCAGGGCGATTTTCCATGTTTCGGGTTTGAGCCACTTCCTCCCACGAATGGCGATGTCCCACTTCAACATGTCCTCCATATTGGTCCAGATGCCACCATCCCCAACGGTCAATCCCGTTTCGTTCCTGTCGGGCGGCGCGCCCCAAGTGCTATTCCACTTGGCTTTTCTGTCCGACCATTCATAACCTATTGCTCGGTTGATACCAACCTGTGAAACGGCGG
>JANMNR010000680.1:0-6118 GCA_031368325.1 Pirellula sp. | reverse complement strand
GGCAACTTTTCCATTAAATCCTCTCGCAGCTGTGCATCGCTCAATCGACTTTGCAAGCCGTTATTCAATCCAATGCACAATGCGCGCCGCAGTTCCGCGTCAGGCATCGCTGCAATCCTTTTGTCCAGTTGCTGCAACTCGTCGACCGATGACTGAATAGCTGCTAGCTTCGCTATCGACTGCAAAGCAGCACGGGTTTGCCCCCCCTGCCCTGCCCCGAGCAATTCTAGTGCCTCAAGCGCGTTTCCACCTATCGCGTTCAAACTCGATGAAGTCAAGTATCTGTCGCCGTCGGACATACCAAGCAATCGAATCGCAATCGCGATCCGATCTTTTTCAAGAATCTTCAAGCGGCTCAATGAGAGCCCCAACTGAAACCGAACGTTCGGATCGAGATCGTTTCCAAGGACCAACAGCTTGTCGGCAAATGGAAAGTCGTTGCCGCTAGTTGTTTCGCACCAACGAATGGCACACTCGCGAACCCGCGGGTTGGGGTCTTCTAATGCACTTATGCCCCCCCCCTGCCCTGCCCCGATGCAATCGAGGACGCCCATCGCATGTACCTTGGCCATCGAAGATGACGATGTGCTGACGACTCGCAGGAGTTCCATGGTAGCTTGCTTTACGATCTCCTCATTTCCATGTACGTGAAGGCGTTCGTACAAAAGTCGAGACGCCGTGTCTCGGTGCCATCCGTTTGGATGCTCAAGGGTCGCAAACAACTCAGTGACTGTCGACTTTCCAAGTTGTGGATTTGGTGGACGTTGAAAGCTTGCCGGCACAACTCGATAAATCCTGCCTCGATCTCGCCCGCTCGTCAGGTCGAGATGTTGCTTGATCTCCTCGGGTAAGCTCTTAGGGTGTTCGATCACTTCACGATACAGGTCGGCAATGTACAACGTTCCATCAGGTGCGTTCGCAAACTGAACGGGTCGAAACCAGATATCCGACGAAGCAATGAACTCGGACTCCGTATCGATCCGCTCACCAATCATCGACACGCCTCGTTCCGTAAGTTTCTTTCGATGAACGATGTTGCTGCCGACATCGCCGACGAACGCGAAACCGTTCATCTCAGGAAACGCATTGCCTCGATAAATAGTAACGCCAGTCGCGCTAGTAAAGTAGCCGGACGACCGACCGCCTCCTTCGATTGGACCAGGAGCTTGATTTGTCACTCGTAACCGAGTTCGCACGGTTCGCCATGGTTCAACAGGGCTTATCCGGTAGACCGTTGCTTGAGGGCCATCGGCAGCGATACTCTGACGCGACGGCGGAAGTGGCATGTTGTTTTTGATTTGACCGTATCGGTCTGCAAACAGGTGGAGTTGAAGATGATCGCTATTGTGGCAAGTGAACCTGCGCCCCCAGTCATCGAACGACATGCCATGCTGTCCGCCACCGCTCTCTGGCCTAAGCTCAAGCGTCATAGGATCAAACGAAAAATCTCGTCCATTGAGAGTGAGTGGCTCTCGCTCGGGTGCGGACGGCGTCACGACCTTGGCACCAGAGCTACTGGTTTGGCAATAAATGCGGTTGTCGAGCCCCCAACAAAAGCCGTTTAAAAGTCCTTGAACATTTTGGCGTCCGAAACCTGTAAAGACCTTCGTTTGAATGTCGGCTTGTCCATCGCCGTCTGTGTCCTTGCAATACCAAATATCAGGAGCCGCAGCGATGAATACGCCACCGTCGTAGCAGATGACGCCCGTCGGCCACGAGAGATGGTGAGCAAAAAGTGTACTCTTCTCGTAGACTCCATCATTGTTTGCATCCTCAAGAACTCGCACGTTTCCTAAGAACTCTTTGTCCTGCTCGGAGTAGTCGCACATCTCGACAACGAACAAGCGTCCGTTCTCGTCAAATGACATCGCCACGGGGTCACGGACGAGAGGTTCGCACGCGGCCAACTCCATCTTATATCCCGGCTTGACCTGGATCGTTGCTATCGCTTGGCTTGGTTCCCGTGGCGGAGTACGAGGGAGTTCGTCCGCGAAATTTGTTTTCGTTGGCAACTGCGCACTCACTAACGACGTGGGCTGGACCATTAGGAGCAGAGCATAAGCAGGTATTTGGGCAAGTCTTGAAAGGCGAAGCATGGTTGGTTGAGGAATCCATTGTGCGCGAGGCGGAACCGACTTACTGCAGTTATCTTAATCCCAAACAGGCACCACTTGTATCTTGGCTGCCGACAGAAACCCCGTGCAATTTAGCTCAATCGAATCAGGGGACAATGTGTCGAAGCCAAAAGAAGCCATGACTCGCTTGCCGCCAGGACCTCCCGTAGCGTGCCGTCCAGAGTTGCAGTCACTTCGCAATTCACGAGGGATTCGAGGGTTGGGCCAGCAATCTCCCAACCGACCCATCAACTAGAGCGCCAATCGCATTGTTTCTACTAGACAAAAATTCCGATTTGGCAAAGAGTTGCGAGATGTCTTTGAAAGCCTTGAATTCCAGTGCGTTGCCACTTGGGTCCAAAAGAAACATCGTTGACTGTTCGCCGACTTGTCCGGCGAATCTAACTCTTGGTTCGATAATTAACCAAACTTTGGCTTCGAACATTCGTTGGGCCAATGTTTTCCAATCTTCAATCGCCAACACGACTCCAAAATGGGGTACTGGAACTTGATGGCCATCGACTGGGTTGGAAGTACGTTGCTTGATTTCCGGGTAATGTTCCGATACGTGACACACCAATTGGTGTCCAAAAAAATCGTAGTCGATCCAGTGATCGCTGCTCCGCCCTTCACTGCACCCGAAGAGTTGACCGTAGAATTCCCGTGAGGAAATCAAGTCTTTCACTTCGATCGCTAAATGAAACGGCTGTAATTTTTGGTTAGTCATGTTTCTCAGATGATCGTTGAGTCGTTGCTTCAAGCCAAGGCCGAACTTCTACCCGTGGCATAGGCTTCCAGCCTGTGGTTTATCTTGTTCACTGGCGGGAAGCCTATGCCACATTTCACCCAAATCCTAACTTCATTTAAATGGAAAGGAAAGTCTGGCAGCCTTTCCTGCGATCCATGCTAACGAACGATTGCCAACCAATCTTCATTGGCGTCGCTTGGTGGATTTCCAATCGATACGCTCTTGCCCCCTTCGACGGTACGCACGGAACCGGTCAGCAATTCGCCGCCCGTTCGCGGATTGAACCAACTAACGGCAAAGGATCGTTTCTCACGAGATAAATCAAGTTGCGTTGAACCTCCCGTCGGCAGGAAGATCAAATAGACTTCCCCTTTCTTGGCGAGACAATACTTGTTATTCGAGTGTTCGGCGTTCCCAACTAAGCTGTCCTCATTTGACATTTGCCAAAAGGGAATCTTTTGTTCGCGGAAAAAGTCTGTTGCAATTTTGCAGTAGTCCCAGGACTTGTCACGGCTCCGGAAGTCCTCACACACAAGATCGTTTTGTGGGTGCTTGTAGCCAAAGTAGTATTCGACCCCTGCACCACCCGCCATGAGCGTTCCCCAAAGGCATAGCTTGCGAATGTCATGAAGGTTGTACTTTTGGCCATTCTGAATAGCGTACCCATCTTTCCCTTCGTAGCCAGGGTCCGCGGGGATTCCATCCGAAGCAGGATTCTGTTCATCGTTGCACACAACCCATCGCCGGCCTGCTTTAGCTGACTCACCCAACCACTTGAACGTTTTTTGATGTGCTGCGCTCCAGCTATTCTGTAATGATGCTCCAGTCAGCAACGACTTGCTTCCAAGCAGCGGTGTATAGACCTTTTCTTGTTGAGGTGGGAACGTATGGATGACAATGTTGTGCTTGTAGGGATCTGTTTCGTTCAGATAGCGAATCATGTCGATCTGCTCTTCCGGCGACTGCGTGTTCTCCTCCCCAATGTTCCAGTTAATGCCGAGCTCATGGCTGAATCTCGCGATCATTTCGCGACAGTAAAGCTTGCGCTCGATGCCCAGCGCACCACCGTCTAGAGATTCCGGGACGGTGCCAGCTTCGAACTTTTCTCCACGCCGATTGTCATCCAGTTCGTTTTCTTGCAGCTTGAAATGCAAATGCAATCCAACCTTGGTAGCATGGCTGAATACGATTCCCCACTGATCCAGTTTGGAGCAATCGTAGTGCAGCTTGTCTTCGCGTTGCACAAACGGCCACACGTTGTCGCCGTCGCCTCCCGCGTTGTAAGGTAAAAACGAAATGGAATTACAGCCCTTATACGCCAAATAGTTCATGGCTCCAATCAGTCCCTTGCCTTTGCCGTTCCTCCATGTCGGATCACCGTCCTTCCAATCCTTAAGGTGAGCTTGCCATGTCTTCATCGGCGAATTTTTTTTCAACGCAATCGTGTCATCGAAATCTTGGTATGCAAGTAGCGTCTCCGGCGAATCAGGCCCGACTTTCAAAAAGTACTCGCCGCTGCCCGCATGTCGTAGATAATGATCGCCAATATATTGCAAACGCCCCTTGGATCGAAAATCCTTTGCAGTCTTGTCCGTCTCGGCAATCGTGAACGAGCCAGCCTTGCCGGCATAGGTACCGTCTGGTTTGCCCTGCAAACCGACTGCGGCTTGTGAGCCGACGTCAAACCCAACTTGATAGTTCCACTTTCCTACTTTGTCGGGCGACAGGTGGGCACGCCATTTTGTCCCGCTCTTGGCACCGGTCTCCGAAGCGTTACCATCGGCGGCAAAGTAACCAGGTACCACATAAGAAGGCGCTCCCGATTCGTGAGTGTAGGTTACTGAAAACTTGACGTCCGTGAATGGGTTCGGTGCATTATCTTGTTCGCTAGCAAAGGGGCCATCTAATGTCAATGTAACCTTGTGCCACCGTTTCAATTCGCCGCTCATCTCGACAGAACCGTTCCCATTTGGTTGCCTAGGTAGAACCAGTGGTGGCCCTTTAGGTTGGGTGGGCAAAGCAGCCGTTTTCGCTGCCGATGATTTCGCCATAGCTGCAATCGCCTTAGTCGTCGCATCATCCGCGGGCTTAAAGTCGACAGCCGCCCAGCGTGCTCGGCTGAACTCCTTTCCATCCTTGGAACCGATTTTTGAGCAAACCTCAATCACATCGCCTTGCCTGAGTGTGAAGCTTTTCCAAGTTGCATGAAACTTGGCCCCCTCCTCAAAAACCTCGGTCGACATTGGACATGTGTGTTCGCCGATCAACTCACCGTTGCAAGAAACGCGATAGGTCGAGCTTCCGTCGTTTTCCCCAATAGCCTGGAGCGTTACATGGTAGCTTCCGCTGGCGAATGGAAAGGGGGCTTGTGCGGAGGCTTCTTTGTTTAGCGTTGGGTTGATGGCAAGCCATTTTGACTTATCCACGTAATAGCCCTTGCCTTCGATTGTAAAGTCCGTGGCTCGCAGCGAGGCAACGCCGTTCGCAATGGGACTAGATGAGGTTTGGGTGGTTTCTGCATTTTTTGGGATGGAAGGTTCAGGTTCTACAAACGCGAACGGCTTTGGAAGAGTTCCTGCTTTGACGCTGGAGACCGGACCGATACCCTCCGGCCGATAGTCCTTGCGATTGACCAGAAGGATTCTGTCTAGTTCAATTCCATCCTCTCGCATACAGACATGGATGGTGTGTTGTCCGATTTCCTTGACTTCTAGTGTCAGTATCTCAGGTACACCTGTATGCACCGCTTCCGTGCGTTGCTTGCTTTCCCAGTGCCATCGGTTTCGAGTAACGGTTTGCCAACGTTGGCCGGTAGCTGGCCAGGTACCGTCGATTCCAAAGTGCAGGCCATTGTCTTCGGAAGTAGTCGTAAATGCTCTTGCCCACAACCAATACGTTCCAGGAGTATGAAAATGCACCCTGTAAGAGAGGATTGCCATCTTGCCTGCCTCGTTGGCAAAGTTCTCGCCCTGAATCAGTTTGTCGTCGTGCGAACGTCGCGTATCAGGCAGCAACTCTAGGTACGCGCCACCAGAAGCACCACCAATATGCGATGCATCTCCGTCGGGCTCGATGGCTGGAACAGTCTCTTTGGTCGTTAAGTACCAAGCTCGATGGTCGCGCGCTGATTGCTCAAAGAAGTGTTCTGCCTCAATGGCAACCAATCCATCCCGTTCCTCGAATACAAGAGCGGGAGTCGCAATTGGCTTGGTCAGATCCTCGGGCGGGGCAGCCGTGAGAAACTGCAAGCCTAGGG
>JANMNR010000677.1:0-5170 GCA_031368325.1 Pirellula sp. | reverse complement strand
GAAGACTCGAGATGCCGAATGTAGCATTCACCCTGCTCCAATGCGTCGATCTTTCGCTGGTCGATATCGAATCCTACGACCCTTGCACCGCAAGTTACGAAAGCTCGAACAAGAGGGAGCCCGACATATCCTAAACCGATGATACCGATGAGCATTTTGGGATGTATGGTACGCGTGATGATTCGATTTGCTAACGAAGCATTGTAGTTCTATTTTTGAAATGCGTTAGCTATCCAAAGCCATGACGCATTCCGTTTTGGTCGTATTCCCAATTGCGGAGCGGGAACCGCTAACCTTTTTGCATTTGCGTTTCGCAAAGCGTAGAACCCCAATTCACCTTGTACTCCCTGGGGTAAAGGCTAATTGGATTCCATCGGCCTGCTGCGACCTGCCTCGATCGATTGCCCAAGCAGCTTCTGCATGGCTTTGGTAATCCCAGGATTTTCCAAAGCTAGGTTCTTGGTTTCGCTAGGATCGCTCTCCAGATCGTACAGCTGTCCTTCGGCTGAAGGTGCCGCGTCGGGCAAAGCATACGGTTTGAGCTCAGGGTTTGTGTTGTAGTTGTTTCCGCCGGACCCCTTATGTGCTAAATACTTCCACTTGCCCTGCCTAATTGCCAGATCGCGTGCACCTGCGAATCCTTGCTGTAACAAGTAGGGGCGAATGGGTTTAGTGTCCTGGTTCAAGAGTACCGGAAGTAGACTGAAGCTGTCTTCAGCTGCCTTGTTCGGCAGTCTCGTGCCTACCAGCTCTGCAGCCGTCGCTAAGACATCGCAATGGGAAATGATCTGCGTAGATGTTGTGCCTGGTGCTACTTTACCAGGCCAACGAACGAGGAATGGAACACGGTGACCACCCTCCCAGTTGTCCCGCTTAACGCCGCGCCAAGGTCGTGCACCGTCGTGCAAATGATCTTGGCGCATATGAAAAACCGTTGAAACCTCCGGCCCATTATCGCTGGTAATGATCACTAGCGTGTTCTCTGCGAGGCCTAGCTCTTTCAACGATTTCATCAACTCGCCGACGACGTGGTCAAACTCGAAAATGAAGTCGCCATGCGGACCCGATTGTGTCTTGCCTTTGAATTGATTTCCAGGAAACGATGGCAGATGAACGGCCTGCGTCGAGTGAAAGAGAAAGAACGGCTTCTCGGGATTTTCTTCCACATGCTTCCGGAGAAACTGCTGGCTCTTTGCCAAAAACTTCATGTCGACTTCCTCTAAGTCGAAATCGGGAGCCTGCCAACCCCGGCGGTTGTCGTTTGCATAAGGATGCTTTGGCAGATTGGTCTTGTCGAGCAACGCCGTCGGAGGGACGGGAATTCGGTCTCCGTCGATATATGCATACAGCCAATCGGTTGTTGGACAACAGGCGGTTCCGAAAAATTGATCGAAGCCACAATCGAGCGGGCCGCCATCGATACGACGCGAGTAGTCAATCGACTTGACTGAATCGGGATCTCCTTTGAGCAGCGGTTGGCCTTCCTTATCATAAAAGGTCAAGCCTATATGCCATTTGCCAAAGCATGCGGTCGAGTAGCCTGAGTCTCGCAACATTTTCGGCAAGGTCATTCGGTCCGAAGTGATCAGAGACGGCCCGCCAGTACCGCTGAAAACCCGACCGCCGTTGGGAACACGAAAGGCCATTTGCCCAGTCATCAGACTGTACCGTGTGGGCGTGCAAACGGTGCAGGGGCTATGTGCATCGGTGAATCGCATTCCCTCAAGTGCCAGTCGATCCAGGTTTGGCGTAGGAATACGAGACGCGGAGTTGTAGCATCCAACGTCTCCATAACCTAAGTCATCCGCCAAGATCAACAGGATATTGGGCGCCTTGCTTTGACCAGAGATTGAAGCTGGAGTGGGGGTACTATCCATCGCCAAAACGGTGGACGCTGTGCAAAGTACGGTGATCACATGAGTGATGATATTGCGCATAATGACCTGAATTCAAACGACGCGGAGAGTTCAACTGGCAAATGTCTCCAAGATTACCAGGACTTTTCGATTTTCCTATGTGCGACGCGATTTTTGAGTCACAATAGCGATATAACATATTGGAAAATATGAAACCGCTGTTTTAGAGTGTTCGCGAAACTGAGTGTTTAAGACCGTTTCGCCGCTGCACCTGATGTTCAACGCCCTGAGTCCCGTAGGTATTGGTTTCACTTCGATTCTAACAGGTTTGCGATGAGTGGACTCCTATCCGGACTGCTTGGATTTCTCCTGCTGCTGACTTTGTGGGCGGCAATTGGACATTGGATTTGGGTATCTTGCGCGTCGCTGTTTCGACGATTCAAAAAAAGAAGATGCCCTGAATGCAAGGAACATCTCGACGAAAGCGACAAGGCGTGTCGGAAGTGCGGTTGGACAACGCGGGCCATTGATCGCACTGTAGCTATGCGAATCTGCAACCAAGCCTTAAACGCGGCCTACCAACGCGGCATCATCGACAAAGAGGCCTTCGAGCGAGGCATTAAGAATGTTCAAGAGCTCGAGCTTTCATTTTCTGCCAAGACTAAAAACGCGCCTCATAGTCCAGTTTTGCCCAGCGAACAAACGCCTCAATCGACCCTCTCGCCGCACGCGACGCCGCAGTCTAAAACACCCGCGATGGTTGTTGCGACGCTAGCCTCTGAGATTCCGCCTGTGATTGAAGCCGCGTCGAGTCCCTCCGCCGCTGTGAAGTCAGTTTTGACTCCGAAGACGGCCATGGAGTCGACACCAACAACGACGCCAAACACAATTCCAACAATCCCTTCAATCTCAACAGCACCGAGTACGCATGCGCTCGATCGCGACTATGCGACTGCATCGCCAATTCCAACTCCTTCACGCACCCGGATGAGGCAGACGTGGGGCAAGTGGCTGAGCGCGTTCATGGAGGACAAGAACATTCAATGGGGTGAGCTGGCCGGTGGTCTGCTAATCCTGTGCTGTTCAACGGCCCTCGTAATCAGTTTCTGGGAAAACATCGCGTCACGGCCTTGGCTCAAGTTTAGTATTTTCACTGGTATCAATGCCGCGACGCTTGGGTTGGGTCTCAACGCCTGCCATCGTTGGAAGTTACCAACGACCAGTCGCGGCATATTAATGATCGGACTGTTGTTATTGCCGTTGAATTTTCTTGCCTTCGCCATCTTCACGCTTGGCGTCCCATGGGATTGGTGGACCGTCGTCGGAGAACTTCTGTCGCTCGGGTTGCTCGGATGTCTGGCTTGGTTTGCCGCCAAAGTGGTGACACCGCGAGCTTCAGTCATCACGACCGCAACCACGGTCGGCTTTGCGGTGGCCAATCTCCTAGTCCGACGATTCGTCGATGCCCAGTCGAGCACACCTCTGTTACTCGCCTGTGCAGGGACGCTCGTTGGCTTCTACGTCGTTATGCTGCTGCTCGGCAAACACTACTTGTTCAAGTCGGGGCAATGCGAAACCAACTCGCTGCTTCGTCTTTTAGGGTTGGGTTCGTTTGGACTCTTGATTGCGTTTGGTTTGTTGATCGGCTGTAGCGGAACAGTACTTGAAACTCTGCATCACTTCAGTCCATTGTTTTGGATGGTTTCGGTACCAGCGCTGATCTATTCGATGGCTATTGGTTTGAACTCGCCTGCTCGATCGAAGGTCCTGCTTGCATGTGTGATTTTGGGGGCGATTGCGATCGGCAATGCTTGTTTTGGAGTCGCGTGGGCGTGGCCCATGCCACTTTTGATGATTGCGACTCTGCTTGGATTTGGCTTGCTCGTTGGGCTTGTTGCAAAAGATCTGCCGTCCCCCAAACTCGCTTATGCTTGGTACCTGATCGGCGGCTGCCTTGTGATTCTTGGATGGCATGTGGCCAGAGGGCATGTTGCGATGCTCAATGAGGAGTGGTGGCTGACGGCAAACGCACTCGCCACTGCTGATACAGGTTTTGTGTTGGTGTTGTGGAGTGGCGTATGTTTAGCAATATCCATTTTGCTATCCAAGTTTGAGCAATCCTCCAGCGTGGTCGCACTTAGATCGGCTGGGCTGAACGGAATTGCTGGTACACTTATCTTGACTGGATTTGGATTTGGTCGGAACGAATACGCGATGAGCGTGGCCTCGATCTATTTGTTGTACGCCGTGGCCTTGTTCGTTTTGGCTGTGATCCGAAGACGAACTTTCTTGGATGGAGTCGCAGGTGCATTCGTCGTCGCTGCATGTTTTCAAGCCATCACATTTGGTTGGATGCAAGAATCCGGGTTGCTCGCGTCGGCATACTGGTCCCTGCTTGCTGCAGCAGTGCTGCTAGTCGTTGCGAAGGGGATACGCAAAACGGTTTGCGTCGCACAAACGGCCGCCCTGGATGTCCTCCCTCTACCGCTAGACCTTTTATGCCGTGGAATGGCGTCGTTAGCCTTTGTCGTCGGGTTTCTGTGGTGGCTAGTGAACGAAACAGGAGTCACTGTCGTTAATACCCAGTTGATCGGTGTTGTTGAGTTATTGGTGTTGGCAGCAGTTTGGATTGCGATCGCTTGCTTAGACAACAGTGCACGAGACTGGACAGTGGCTCAAGTCATTGGAACCGCCGCTGGGACCCTTTGGATTCATCATTTTGCCAAGACTCACGACTGGTACGCAGCCATTCCTTTAGGGTTTCTCCATCCGATGTCAATTCAAATGCATGTCGGTTGGTTCGTCTTGTTTGCATCGGTAAGTACTCTATTGGCTTCGTTGGCAAAACGTTGGATCAGAGCGAATCCCAACGCAATGACGCCCCATCGGATGGAACGCTATCTGGGACAGTTTGTCGCGATGCATCGGCTCACGATCGCACCCTTTTTGATTTGGCTAGCCGTGGTGGGCTTCTTGGCTTTGGCTTATTACGGTGCGACTCCAGGGAGTATTCAGGAGTTGATTCCGAGGGATTCGATTGCGAGTACCCAATCGGTAGCGTTTGTGGTTGATGGTGTTACGGTCAATCGCGTTGTACCCGACATTAAGCAATCGGAGCTTGCGGCGCTACCGCATGGTGCGGCGGGATGGAATGCGGAAAGCGTCAAGGCTGGTTTCGCTGGTTTGCCCCGTATGTTTTGGTTGTGGTGTTTGCTGTGCTCAAGTTTAGCGATTGCTACATGGAGCAAGCCTAGCCTGTGGATTGCTTGTGCGTGGATCAGCTGCGGGCTTTCGATCGCTTTGCCGTTTGCATC
>JANMNR010000653.1:0-10598 GCA_031368325.1 Pirellula sp. | reverse complement strand
GTTGACAGCAATGGCAACGGCCACTTCGATGCAACAGACCGCGTGTTCGAAATCGAAGGAGAAGCAGGCCAAGTTGTCGTCGGCGACTTTAACGGAGATGGAGTCGACGAAGCCGCGTTTTACTCATCACTACCTGGTCTTTCCGAACCAGAGGCACGCACAGCAGTCCGACCTGGCAACTAGTTTCGCTGGTTTTCTGCGAATTAAAATCAGATCATGCAGTGTTCGAGGATGGCGGGGCCCGTTGCCAGATAAGCAGTGTAAAACGTTCCAAACTGGCCGAATCGAGCGCTGGCCGAATCGTACCGCATCGTGTAAACGATATCCTTCAAAAACTGCGGATTGCGAGCCCAAAGTGTTACGCCCCATTCCCAGTCATCTAGGCCGACCGAAGCGGTAACGAGCTGTGTTACACGACCGGCAAACGCCATTCCGCTTTGTGCATGCTCAGCCATCATTTCGGTTCGTGCGGAGAATGGCTCAAGAAACCAGTTGGCACCGACGTTTCGAACTTTATTCATCGGATAAAAGCACATGGCGGGCCAGTTTGGAAATTCTGGAGCGATGCGTTGCGCATGCATCATCGGCAACCGCTTTTCATACGACGCCACTTTAGCTTGGTAGGTGGCAGACGTTGGGTCTTCGCCGCTACGAATGAGTTTTGCTCCATACTGCTCTTTGCTCGGCAGGTATTCGCTTATCTCGGACATTGAGACAAAAGAGTAAACCGCTTCAATAGCCGCCCCGAGAAAGGTGCTCATGATCCGTTGGTGGACGCGATCGATTCGAAGTGGATTCGGATCCATCATGACCGTTGCGAAATCTGCTTTGTGACCGCTGACGATAAACGACTGAATTCGCTCGGGTCGTTCGGTTCCGTATGGTGAAATGGCTGCCGAGAATTCAGCCTTGGCATCATGGACGGCAGCTTTTCCCATTCTCGCTAATACTTCGCGTTTCCAGCGATAGAAGTAGTGTCCGCAATGCAAACCGAGGATGGGAACAACCGAGGGTTCAGGTAGGTTTGCAGAAGAACTGTGCGGATGACTCATTAAAGGTTACGGTCGTTTGTAGAGATAAGAGTAACTAGAGGAAATGAGCGTTGTCCCGCAGGCTCGAGTCCAAGGTCCTCGGCCTTCTTCGTTTGTGATCCCTTGATGGGATGATTCAGAACTTTTACTTGCTCTTGAATCGCTCTGGCTTTAGCAAAAGAACACCAAGATCGTTAGCGCCTTCCTTGAGCGTCAAAACAACGGAACCTTTTTTCCATGTTTCCTTCTTTCCACCGATGGTAACTTCTTCGATCGACTTGTCCTGGGATTCGTGCCAAAGCTTGAAATCAAGAGGGATGCCAGCTGGCAGTTTTTCGATCTTGATCTTGCCGGTCGAATTGCTGATGCCCACGTATGGATGACTAGAAACAATAACATAGCCAGTCATAAAAGGATGGATGCTGCACTCCACTTTGGTCGCACCGGGTTCCTCTACCTTGGTGACGATGTCCTTATTCCCACCCGCTGGAATCATGGGATTGACTTCGTCGTTTTTAAAGAAGTTGAACTTGGCATTATGCCCAACAGTATCCGAATTGGTTACCGAAAGGATTTGGCCAGCCCGCATCGCCATGACGTGAGGCACGAAAGCGCATTTCGCGTTGTCCATAACTGGTTTTGCGGTGGGGAGCTTTTGCACGTCGGGGTGCATTTGCTTTTCCTCCAGTTTGGTCTTTTTGGAATCGATCATGAAAACCAAGTTTGCGATTCCCTTAGAAGTAGGATCGACGACCAAGTCTTCGGACACAATCTTAAACTGCATGCAATCAGCGTTGGCGATCTTCATCTCTTTGGGTTTTGGAATTTCGCCGTCCAAAACGACGGTCATCGTCAAGTCTGCCCATTTTTGAGCAAGAGCTACATTTGAAAATCCAAATCCAATTGAGACCAAGCATGCAACAAGGCTAAGAACTGATTTCTTCATCGAAAGACAAACTCCAGGGAATTTGAAAGTAGGCGGGGAGTCGGATGCTGAGCCAGCCCAGCAAAAACCTAACTCCGACTGGCACAATCCTATACGCGATCACCAAATTTTCAATCGCAAGCATGCGGGATTTGGCTATGATCATCCCATTCCTGCCGGATTGCACGAGCCATATTGCTACAAACAACCATCGACCGCACTCGACCTGGGAACACAAATGTCGGCTGACCATGCACAGCAAAAGCAGCACGAATACCCAAAAAACACTCATACGGAGACGCTTCTCCTCATTGCAGGGGTAGAAGTTTTCTTTTTTTGGACGTTTTTGCTATGTGTCGGTTTGTTTCCAGGCAACGCGACGGGGCCGCTGGCACCCATTTCGTCGGCCATCGGATTTGCAATCCTTGGCCTAGGCATTTTGGAGTTTGGAATAGTGGTTTTGAACGTTCAACTGGCTTGGATCTTGCCAGACGAGCATGACGAGTCGGGCGTTGCACCGTTCCTTTGCGGATACTGCTTGCTGGCTCAATCGCTGTTAATGTTTCCACCTCTCATCATTGTTGCGATCGTATTCGTTCCGTTGCTATTGATCAGCATTGCGAGTGTTGGCTGGTATGTTCAGAAGTTTACTTGCCTCAAGCTCGCGAAGCCGAACTCCTTGGCGTTTCAGCACCCTCTGACCCTACGAAACTTGCTTTTGATGCCGGTTGGCTTGCTGGGGTTAGGTTTGCTCCCCGTGTCACTTCTACTTTTTTTCGGTGCAAACTACTTTGAGAATGTGGTGGGGACTTCAAGCAGCTTTGGTTTCGTGATTATATGTTCTGCATTCGGCATGCTATCCATTTCTTTTTTGCCGCTTGTCATTTGCTACTTGGTTCTGTTTGTTTGGCAACGCGATCGCGTCTTTCAGATGTGGGCCTTCGCGTCCACCATTCTTTTCTTCGTGTTCGCAATGACCGTAGAAACAATAGCGAGCCGTTTCACTTCTTGCGTCGTGCCTTTGGTTGCACTGGCAGCGACGATGTTTGCCGCTGGGGTGTGGACGGCTTTGACACCGTGGATGAAGTCTGGACTTCGGGTTGTTGTCGCGAAGCCCCATCCGCCAATCACATCTCAAGAATACTTGAAATTCGACGACTTGGTTTGAAGGCGATTGGTCTTAATCGCACTGAGAAAGTCGTGAAACTCCATGGCTCGAATCGGGTCTTTTTCAGACTGTTGAATGCGAGCTACCGGCGTAAACAACACGCCCAAGTTGTATGCTACCTTTATGACTCAAAACATTCTTACGCCTACAGTTAAGAGGATGTTTGCATAGCGCTGAACGTCACCGGTTTGAACCGTCAGAACGTGGTCGACGGTCGAGACGCGATTGTAAAACTCCCATTTTTCGATTGGTTCAAGCGGTACATTTACTCCAGCCTTGTGGATTGTTTCGCGATATTCTGCCCACACTGGCGGGTCACCATCCAGCGCGTATGGACCGCTTGTCTCAGTCATCATGGTCTGAATCGCTTCGACGCAAATGGCCGACAGGATCGCTTCGAGGACTTGATTGCAGGTTACCAGGCCCGGCATCAGGTTGAGCGAGACTAGCTCGCTTCTTGGCCCACGTTTGCTCGACGCGGGGTAGTTTCCGTCGGCGATCAAGATCGTCGCGTGATGTCCGGCCTCAGCCAGTATTCGAGATATATCAGGATGGATCAGTTGGCTTCGTAGCATTGCAATTTCTCACAGGGGCGGATGGATAGCGACTAAGGCGTCGCTCCTTAGTCGGGCCGATCCGGATGCTATCGCGTTCCTGCCTAGTAGTCGCAGTACGCTAGCCCACAGTTATCGGTCTATCACAAGGTTGACGCCGGGGATGAATCTCGGCCGATCGTTTCGGCGATCCCAACATCCTAGCCGGCTCATTAGTTTCCACCAGCCCGAGTCCCCCGAAGTTGCTCAACATCGCCCGACGATGGAGCCATAAACCAGCATCCGCATGGCGATACCAACGCATTGCCGTCACATGCGTCTCCAGAGCAAGATAAGCTATTGCGAAAAACTTGGGACCTGAGAAAATTAAGGGAGAATGCACTTAGCGGTGACATTCATTGAAAATAGTACAAGTTTGGGTCACATGGTCAAAGGTTCAGTGGATAAATGAGTGTTGATATTCAACGAATCAAGGAGCAAGTTTTAAAACATACCGATCAGCTTGAGCGGATTCGGGCGGAGGTCCGCAAGGTGCTTGTCGGCCAGGACCACATGTTGTCCCGATTGCTGATTGCATTGCTTACAGGTGGGCATGTTTTACTGGAGGGGCTACCGGGGCTGGCCAAGACGACCGCGATCAAGGGATTGGCCAATGCAATCCATTGTCAGTTCCAACGCATCCAATTTACCCCCGATCTGCTGCCAGCGGACTTGATCGGCACCATGATTTACAACCCACGCGAAGGATCGTTTGGAACTCGAAAAGGTCCCATTTTTGCCAATTTGGTTTTGGCGGACGAAATCAACCGCGCGCCCTCGAAAGTCCAGTCTGCACTGCTTGAGGCGATGCAAGAACATCAGGTGACAATCGGCGATACGAGTTATCCGTTGGACGAACCATTCCTGGTGATGGCGACGCAAAACCCGATCGAACAGGAAGGCACTTATCCGCTTCCCGAAGCCCAGGTGGATCGGTTCATGCTGAAAGTCGTGGTCGGCTATCCAACCAAAGCGGACGAACGCAAAGTAGTGGATAGTGTTCTTGAGGACTATCGTCGCGAAGTGCAGCCGGTGCTCGACAAGGAACAGCTCTTTGAGATGAAAAAAACGGTTGCAATGATCTACATGGACGACAAGATTAAGGACTATGTTCTAGATGTTGTGGCTGCGACGCGGGAGCCTGAGTTGTTCAAGCTCAAGGAATTGAAGCCACTGATTGAATGCGGGGCATCACCTCGTGCATCGATTAACTTGTGTCTCGCGGCACGAGCCAACGCTTTCTTGGCCGGACGAGGTTACGTAACACCGCAGGATGTCAAGGATATCGCATACGAAGTACTGCGGCATCGCATTATTTTGACTTACGAGGCGGAAGCCGAAGAAATGACTTCCGATGACATTGTTCGCAAAGTCCTCGAATCGGTACCGGTCCCATAAGCGATTATGGCAGCACGTGAACTTGAAGAAGTACTCAAGGAAGTTCGCCGCATACAGATCGTTGCTCGTCGGCAGGTCAA
Source organism: Pirellula sp. (assembly GCA_031368325.1). GTDB lineage: Bacteria > Planctomycetota > Planctomycetia > Pirellulales > Pirellulaceae > JBKCUI01. Next base: position 5,403 of record JANMNR010000653.1, on the reverse strand, counting down.
CGATTTGCTTGCTGGTGAGTATCTCAGCGCGTTCAAAGGACGCGGAATGGAATTCGACACGGTGCGAGAGTATGTGCCCGGCGACGAAATTCGCAGTATCGATTGGAACGTAACGGCTCGCTCGGATGCTCCCTTTGTTAAAACGTTTTGCGAAGAACGTGAGTTGACCATTCTGCTGGCTGTCGACATTTCAGCTTCCGGTGCCTTCGGCTCGCAGAAGATTAGCAAGATGGAGACCGCAGTCGAGGTCGCAGCCGTCCTCATGTTCACTTCATTGAAGAACAATGATAAAGTAGGGTTACTTTTTTTCGCCGACGATGTGGTTAAGTACATTCCTCCTCGCAAGGGTCGAGGCAACGTCTTACGATTGATCCGCGAAATGCTGGCTGCGGAACCAATCAAATCCGAAACGAATATTGCCAAGGCGTTGGAGTACATAGGACGTGTACAGCGTCGTCGGGCTGTCGTTTTTGTTTTGAGCGACTTCATAGGGCCGGATTGTTCACGTGCTTTAGCGGTTGCGAATCAGCGGCATGATTGCATTGCCGTGACGCTTGAGGATCCACGCGAGCGTGAGTTACCCAACGTCGGTTTCTTGACGTTGCGGGACGCTGAGACGGACGAAATGATCGAGGTGGACACGCGGAACCCAAGCGTGCGAGCTCTGTTTGCGAAAGCGACTCATGAACGGCAACAAAGGCTGAAGGATCTGCTTCGAAAAGCCAACGTCGATCGATTGGAAATTCGGACGGACCAGTCGTATGCGACTAGTTTGCAACGGTTCTTCCGAATGCGGGAGCTACAGCGATGAAGCAATTGCATATCACAACTTGGTCCAGATACGATCGTTGTATCAAGGTAGCCGCCAAGCGCTGGCTCTGCCCGTTCAAGCCGGATAGAAGGCAGTTCGCTCTCGCAACTTTACTTGTACTTTTGGCGACGGGCTGCACTCAACCACGAGATGGCAAATTGGAGGCGAGTCGGCCAGCTTCGGAATCGATCTGGCTCAAGAACGAGAAAGGGCCGGTTGAGTTGCAAGTTCGCTTGTGGCCCAAGAAGCCTCGATTGTCCGATCTTGTGGAACTTGAGATCGAGGTTGGCGCGGAAGCGGATGTCGTGATTCGACCTCCCTCGTTTGGTGAAGCGGTCGGTGATTTTTTAGTGCGAGACTATACCGAACGATCACCAAAGAAAAGTACCGAACTGGGCAAGCCGAATCGACGGGTGTTTTACTACCAACTCGAACCGGTTTTTTCCGGCGCCCATTTGATTCGCTCGGTTGCGATCGAGTTTGAGGACAACAGAGAGAATGCAGAGCACAAAGGAGAGTCGTCCTGGATCGAGTCGGAGCCGATTGAGGTAACGATAACTTCAGAGCTGGGAGACCAAATTCCAAATCTCGCCAATCTTGAAGGGATGGCATCCCCGAAAGCCATTAGTGACCCAACGCTCTTGTGGTGGTTAGCAGGCGGAATATTGCTGCTCGCGGGTGGCGTAGCTTATTTTTTGAGAACCAAGACGCAAGTGAGTCGCGAGGTTGTTTATCAGCCGTCTGCCGAAGAGATCGCACACTCACAGCTGGCATCGCTGCTCGCCGAAAACCTACCATCGCAAGGAATGTTTAAGGACTTCTACCTTCGCCTCACCGGTATTGTTCGAAACTACATTGAGGGAATCTCGAGCCTGCGTGCTCCCGAACAAACCACCGAAGAGTTCTTGAGAGAAATGGGGCAAAAGGAGGTCTTTTCGAAAGATCAGTCGTATCGACTTAAGGAGTTTCTGGAAGCTGCGGACATGGTGAAATATGCCGGTCAGCGACCGGACGCGGTTCAGATCGATTCGTCCATCTTGCGAGCGAAAGAGTTTATCGACATGAAGCCGAGGGTTGCCATAGCGACCGATGCTCTTGCTGCGGGGGGCAAATAGCCGATGGACTCGTTCCGATTCTATTCTTGGTTTTGGTTTGCATTGGTTCCCATTGTCGTGACAGTGGTTTGGTTCTTTTCTCGAAGAAAAATGAAGCCTGCGTCGCTCTATTCCAGCATCGCGGAACTGAAAAGTTTGCCAGTGACGATGATGCAGCGAGTGAATCGAAATTTGCCGATTGTTTTCGCGATTGGTTTGTGCTTGATTGTCGCGGGTCTCGCTAGACCGCAGGCCGGCAAATCGGAATCGCGAATCAGCGGGCAGGGGATAGCGATTGAACTGGTCCTGGACATTTCCGGTTCCATGGAGGCCCTCGACTTTAAGTTAAAGGACAAGGACGTTAGTCGACTGGAAGCTGTTAAGCATGTCGTCAGCGAGTTTGTTTCAGGGTCGCGCAACAGCGGATTGCCGGGTCGGAAAAATGACCTTGTAGGCTTGGTGGCGTTTTGCGGTTTCGCCGACAGCAAGTGCCCATTGACACTTGACCATGGAGCATTAGTCGACATTGTAAAGAGCCTCGAGGTGCCCAAGGCTGTTCGCGACCGGAGGGGCAAAGTGATCAATGAAGAAACGCTGCAAGAGGAACTCGCGACGGCGATCGGTGATGGCGTCGCATTAGGCATCGATCGTTTGAAGGACACGAAGGCCAAGAGCAAAGTGCTTGTTCTCCTAACCGACGGCGACAACAATGCGGGCGTAATTGAGCCACGCGAGGCGGCAGCCATTGCGAAGGAACTAGGAATCAAAATTTACACCATCGGCATCGGTCGTAATGGCACCGTTCCTTTCCCACAAGAGGACGAATTTGGCCGGCGAGTGTTGGTTGCGGCTCAGTTTCGGATCGACGAGGCGTTGCTAAAGGAAATGGGCGAGTCGACTGGAGCAGTTTACTTTCATGCCTCGGATGCCGACGGTCTTGCCAAGGTTTATTCGCAAATCGATCAGCTAGAGCGAAGCGAATTCGAAGAGTCTAAATTCTCGCAGTATACAGAATTGTTTCGATGGTTTACTGGCGCGGGGCTGGTCCTCGTGCTTTGTGTTTATGTCATGAAGGAGACTCGGTTCCGCTCAATTCCGTAGCATGGCAAGTGCTAGATTGGCGATGGGACTTAACATTATGGATTGGCAGTATCCACAAGCTTTGTATTTGATTTTGCCGTTGTGTTTAGGATGGTTGGCGCTGGCTATCTATTCCGAGGGGAAGCGTGCGTCTTCTCGATTGACATTTATGTTGCAGCCGATGATGCAACGGATGTTGCCGCCGGTTTCAAAGGCCCGGTTTTGGATCAAGCTCATGCTTTTCGAGATTGCGATTGTGATGGGGCTCGTTGCAATGGCGGGACCTCAGTTTGGCGAACAAGTCGAAGTGGTCGTACCGCGAGGCAGCGATTTGTACGTGATGATCGATGTGTCCCGGTCGATGTTGGCCGACGATGTTGTACCAACGCGACTAGGTCGGGCGAAAGCGGACGTCGCCTCGCTCGTCAACCGCTTGGAAGGGGAACGGATAGGATTGATCGCGTTTGCTGGACAAGCCGTGGTCAAATGCCCTTTGACGGTTGACTATGATTCGTTTCGAAGAGCGCTCGATGAACTGGATCCCAACAGTGCGCCGCGGGGGGGAACGGCCATCGGGGATGCGATTCGCAAGGCACTGGAGGTGTTTAAGACCGACGCCGAGCGTGAACAGTCTATCTTGCTGATTACCGATGGGGACGACCAGGAGTCGTATCCGCTGGAAGCCGCAACCGTGGCCGCGGAACGGCAGGTGACCGTATTCACTGTAGGCTTGGGTGACGCGGAAAGAGGTTCGCGAGTCCCGCAGAAAGGCAGCTCCGGAGGGTTTACGGAGCACGAAGGTCAGCAGGTATGGAGCAAACTGGATGGCAAGTTGCTGCAAGAGATAGCGGTTAAGACCTCGGGCGTGTACATTCCGGCGGGCACACGTTCGTACGATCTTGGGCAGTTGTACGCGGACCATTTGCAAGGCAGACGCGGCAAAGATGCAGAGGCCCAGAAAAGAACGCGGCGCGGCGAACGCTACCAAATTTTTCTGGCGATTGCTCTGCTGGCGTTTGTTACGGATTGGTGTTTGAGTTCGTACTCCAAGAGAGACGTGATTGGTTTGAGCCAAGGGGTTCGGGCATGAGACAGAAATATCTAGGTATTGCAAGGCAAATGGAAGTATCCAGAGCGATGCGCCCGTGGGCTTGCATCGTTTCGCTGTTGTGGAATCTCTTCCTTTCCATGACAGTTCCAGGAATCGCAACGGCCGACGATTCGACAAGCAAAGTTCGCGAGGGAATGAGGCAGTATGCTGCCGAACAGTTTGAGGAGGCGAGTAAGTCGTTTGCAGCGGCTACCGAAGCACTGGAAAAATCAAAGTCGGATAAGGCAGCCGTTGCCGCGTTCGACGAGGCTTGTGCATTGCATCGGAAAGGGGATCTCGATTTAGCAAGAGATCGCTACCTAAAGGCTGGCTTAAGTCAAGATAAGGAGCTTGCGACCAGCGCGCACTTTAATCTAGGATTGATGGCTTCGGAACAAGCGAGAAAACTGGCTGGCGAGACGCCAGAGACGATTGCAGAAGACAAACGCAAGGAGATTTTGAATGAAGTTCGAAAGTCAATTGAATCGTATCGTCATTGCTTAGAACTGCAGCCAAAGCACGTAGCGGCACGCCGCAATCTGGAACTGCTTCGTGATTGGACCAAGTACTACAGCGATCGATGGCGAGATGCGGACCTTCAGAAACGTCGCGACCAAGCCAACCTCATCCAGTTTTTAGACTATCTGATGGAGACTCAATTGGCTTTCAAGGGGTCCGTAAAAGGATTCCGGTCTAACACGTCGCCGAACGCTTTTGCCGAAATGAAACGGCTGCAAGCGGAATTGCGTGACGAGATCCCTTACCTCAAGGACAAGATCGAATCGGAGCTACGGCCCAAGGAAACCGACTCGCCGGGCACCGCATCAAAACCGAAGGACCCCAAGGATGAGGAAGAATTAGAGCGAGGCATCGCGTTGCTGAGCGGTTGGGCGGATGAAGCGGCAGCGCGGATGGTGTCCGTCGAAAAGGATCTTGCAAAACGGGATGCACCAGCAGCAGCAACGCACCAGCAACAGGCGGCTGATCTACTCGACCAGATTTGGGATGCGGTTGTTCCGTTCCAGCCGTTGCTCGCCAAAGAGTTGATTGCACAAACGCAGATCGCCAAAAAGCTTTCGCCGCCCGCCGCGTCAGTTTCGGACGAAGCGCGAAAAATCGAGGGAGATGACAGTTTGGAAATCCCACCTCAGTCGCTTGAAGTCAATGATAGCGAATGGACTGAGTTGCTTGAAAAACAAGAACGTGCGCTTCGAAAGACCCGGCTCCTCGCTCCAAAAGCGGAATTCGAATTGACACAGGTCGAGAGCCAGCCAAAAGCCGATGAGGACGCGACGGACACGACGACAGGAGAAGCTGACCCAGCCGCA
>JANMNR010000649.1:0-5288 GCA_031368325.1 Pirellula sp. | reverse complement strand
CGACCCCACAAGCGATCGTCGCCGACATCGCCATAGAGAAAGTCATCATCGTCTCCGCCATCGAGCGTGTCATCACCCTCTTGTCCACGAAGGGTATCGATCCCATTGTCACCAAAGAGAACGTCTCGTCCCATTCCCCCTTCGATCGTGTCGTTGTCATCACCCCCGTGAAGACGGTCTCGACGGGATCCGCCAATCAATGTGTCGTCGGCGCCGTCACCGTAAGCGAGATTGCTTCCTTCACCCGTTTCGATATGGTCTTTATCTGGCCCACCATAGAGCGTGTCGTCCCCTTCTTCACCGAGCAACGTATCGTCACCCTCATCGCCAAAGAGAAGATCATCCCCCAATTGACCCGAGAGAGTATCAACTCCCGCTCCTCCATGCAGTTCGTCGTCTCCATTGCCTCCGTTGATGACATCAGAGCTTAGTCCACCGTAGATCACATCGTCGCCATCACCACCATTGAGCGTTGATGGGATCGAGATTTTGACCAGTTCAATACGATCGTCTTTGCTGCCACCGTCGGCGACAATCGACCGTACGGAAAGCTTGTCGAATCGATGCTCGGTGCCAAATGCCGAAACCACGATCTCACTCTGCAACTCTTCGACTTTGAACTCTTCGATTTCAGCGTTCGGATTCTTATCGCGTCGGTACGCTTCAGGCCCCATGAACAGAGTTAAGACGCCTGTCGCGGGATCCAACCCAGCCAGGACGGCGGACGGTGGAGGAACGTAGAAAGGACATGGAATCTTGATTCGCCCTTTGCCTATCGTCGCTTCGGTAAGTGGTAGTTCGTAGCTAAAGATGCCGACCTTGGCCTTGGCTTCGAGCGCTACGCCGACCTCGCCGGTGAGTGCAAAGCAACCGTCACCCGAGGATAGATCGCTGCCTCGCATCTTGCCATCCTTGTTGTGATCGAGCAGATCGATGCCACCTTCGGCGAAGACACCACCTCCCATGATCAGCGACACACCGACCCCTGCAATCTCAGTCCCGATTCCTGCACCAGCAAACAACTCGCCTCGTACATAGATCTCATTGATATCGGCACCGGTGCCATCCGCGTTTTCGCGATCACTGACATAGAAGCCATCAAAGAGATCGGCGACATCACCGGACTCTGCATAGGCCGATAGTCCCGCTGTGTCATAACCTACCTTGAGATCAATCCCGATTTCCAGGCCACCGAAAATGCTCGCAACAATCCCAGGGAAGACTGGGAAGGTAAAGCCCATCGGAAAAGAAACTTCCACATTCGGAAGGTCCCAAGTGATGATGTTGGCTTCGCCCATGCCAAGGATCCAGCCGATGGCGCTCAGCGGATTCTCCAAGATCGGCAGGCCCAAGGAACCTGGCGTCGTCTTGAATTCTTCCGCGACCGATGTGGCTCCACTATTGAATTGGGACCTCAAATTGTTGCGAGCGTTGGCCTCGTTCACCACGGACGGATCCAACGTCGGTTGCCGAGCATCGAATTGCGGGCTCGAGCTTCCTCCAAAGCTGAGATCGCCCAATTGAAGTTTCAAGCCCGAGCTCCTATCAACCTGGATGGCGCTTACAATTCGATTGATCGTGGCCAGGGTGTCGAGGAATTGTGCTAAGGACTCAATGGCTTTTCGAATATCGGAGGTCGGGGGCAATGTCTTCGCCAGCTCTTGTGCAACACTGTTCAAGCTAAGCGGCGGATCGGTCAACTCATCGATCACTGGCAATGGGGTGGTCAAGAATTCGATGGCTGGTTCCATCGGCTCGAAAACCTTCTGAATTGTTTCAAACAACGGAAGAAAGACTTCGTCGAGCAACCGTCCGAGATCTAGTTGGATGCCGTAGTAGGTGACCACAGGCGGATTGCTGCCGCCGAAACCAATTCCATCGAATGCCCAATCGATGCGCAAGCCGGTTTGGAGGGAAGGCAACCATTCGTTGACAACCGCTTCGATAGTAAACTCCATGGTCGCTACACCGCTCAAGCCCGAGGTATCCGTATCGATGAGCGATCCCTGGCCGATCTCGCGTAGAAACAGCTTGTTGTCGCCGCTTGGCTCGGTCAGATCGATGGTGTACTCGGCATGAAAAGCGCTTTGGCCGGGGACAGGAGCCTGGGCTGTCGCGATGATTTCAAAGAAGCCAAGTCTGCCCGTCGCTTGGCCAAGCATGTCGATATTGAGGTCCAGACCAATATCCTCCGTGTCGGTTTCGACATAGAAGCCCTGATTTACGTCCAAGACAAAGGTCACCTTGAAGTCATACGTTCCAACGACACTCAGTTCGCTTTGCCAATCGGCTCCGAGTGCAGGTAGGCCTAGATCGGTTTGCACCACCTTTTGCACATTGACCATGGTCCCTTGGTTACTATTGATAAAGTTCCCATCGATGTTCAGTCTCAATTTGATCACCGTTGGAGATTCGAATTCAATGATCAAATAGTCGGTCGACACACCGAACAGGGATGTCAACGCCGCATCGATCTTGCTTTTTACATCGCTGACCGAAAAAGAGCTTAACGTATCGAGAGCTGTTTTGATATTATCTCGTAGCTCCTCAATAAAGTTCGTGAACTGTTCCAGCTTGCCTCCGATGAGCGGATATGCTTTGCCTAAAACTTCCTTGGCAACCCGTTCGCTTACTTTTTTGAACCATTCTTCGAGCGAATCGGCCAAAGCGTTCATGTTGACTTGCAGATTGAGCCCTTGCCTCAATTGAGGAAAGTTCGGACTGGATTGCAGGACAGTCGAGTTGGCAGGATTGTTGAAGTTGTTAACGCGAAAGATCAGTCGATTGGCTTCAACGGTCCCTGTGTGATCGGGCACAACTCGGAAATTGCCTCGCAACTGCCCGATAGTGGTTCTCTGTGGTACGAAGCTCTCTAAGTCGCTAATCAAAACTCGCTGTGTTCGCAAAGGAAAGGAGCTATAGAACTGTGCCGGTTGTGCTGGATCAGGAGTTGTTGCGTCTCGCGCGATAACCACCGAACCATTGTTCAACCGCATTGCCATCGCCCCTGACGCCCCGTAAATGATGACAGGCGAACCTCCTGCAGGTGTCGCGTTGACGTATAGCGTTCGCTCCAACCGAGACTGGTTCGTTAAGTAGCTCCCTGGCCATGATCTTGCCCCAGGTCCAGCCGGCGGATCGAATTCGATTCCGAGCAGCAATCGGGAGAACGAAGTCGCGGGCAACGAAGCTTTCTCACCTACCAGATCGTCAGTACCGGAGACATTGGAATCGTTGGTATAACCGAATAAGGACTCGAAGCCCAATCCTACGCTTACCGACGATGTCTCTTCGGCGCTTGCATCGACCAACCACGAGAGGACACCGCACGTTGCGCTGTAGGTTAGATCGGATACAAACTGCACAGCCGACGAACCCGAGGACACTTGCAGGTTTTCGATTGTTTTTGGAACGTCCTGCACGATACGTCTAGCTAGTCCAACCGCATTGTCCGCTTGTTCAACGGCATTGGTGAGTGCATCGACGATTCGATTTTGCTTGAGAGGACCAAAGTCGTCCAAAGAAACCCCAAGGGTTGCAACGGCTGCATCTCCCTCGGAATCCCAAGCGTCCGTACCCAGTAACGCTTCGCTCAGCGTATCGGTCAGCCCTTCGAAGGTGATGGCCTCGAAGTTCAGTAGATCCGAAGCATTGGTGGTGGTTTCGAAGATTCCGCTGGCAATATTATTCACACTCACTTCGACGAATGCGTCGGATGCTATTCCAAACAGATTTCCCATAACCGATAGACCCGGAACGCGAAGCGTTACGTCCCCGAGCCAATCGATAGGACTTGCCAGGATGGAGCCTAGGCTGTTGAGTGAATCGTTGAGTGTTCGAAGCGAGAATTGACGCAGTGCGTTTCCGATCTTAATCTCGGTAGAGAACTGCCCAGACAGAACCGCGTTTGCAAACGCCAGCCCTAGCCCACCGTAGGCAGCATTCCCAGTCAGCAAATTCGCTTCGGTGCCGTAGTTTGTTCGAATGCTGAGCTGTTCGACGGAAAGGCGATCCAGAAAGGATGCCTCTTCATCTCCAGGGGGATCGAAGGCAGAAGCGTCGCTCAAATCAATCGACAAAACGAGATTCAACGTTCCTGAACCCGTGATGATCGCTTCGGTACTACTTGTCAGTCCGAGAGTGTCATCCACGGATACGCGAGTTGCCCGCGATTGCGATTCTTGGCGAGGCAAGGGTTGGATGACAGTGAAGAGAAGTTTGTTGGTTATCGGGTTGTAGTCGATTCCGTTTCCAGAGTATGGGAACTCTTGTGCGTTTTCAAAACTGGGATTTCCCTCGTCGTCTCGCAGCGAGTCGGTATACCGTGACATCCCTTGCCCAATGTCCAGCGCCGAACCAGTCGTTGCGCTGGAAGTGAAGGGAATCGGTATGTCATAGGTGCTGGAATTACTAAGCCCTGTCAGCCAAGACTGGAAGTTCTCCATCCCAGCCACGATTTCGCCGCTCGTGATGTTGCCGAAGAGAAAGAGCTCGTCGAAGTTGGGACTGAAGGTGATCGCAGGGTCAAAGCCCAACCAATCGCCAACCGTTTGCAAATAGGTCGAACCCGCCAGGCGCCATTGCCCAAGTCCCACATCGAGGTTGAATGTTGCATTGAAGTTGTTTGAACCGATGGTGGTATCGAACAGTTCAGTAACTTCGAGACTGTTGACCTCGGTCAATCGCAACGAAGGGGACGAAGCTGGTTGACTCACTTCGATATCGAGACTAGCAGCCAGCACCACATCGGGCACACTCACTTCCAAGATTCCGAGATTGACTAGGAAGGGTTGCCAGACAGTATCAGCCCGAATAGAGCTGGTGATGGAAAGGTCACGAACAAAGAAAGCTTGTTCCGAATTGAGCGACGGGTCGAGCGAGATACCGAAGACATATTGAACATCGACCAGCGCGCTCAGGTTGATTTCGATGCCATTCTTTGTATAGAAGGGGCTTGGCAACGCTTCGGTATCAAACTCAAGATCCAGGAGTTGCAGTTCGAATTGCCGTTGAATGTGAATATCGAAAACGAGTTCGTCGATGGTGCCATCGATCAGCCCTCCCTCGATTGACAAGTACACAGGATCGGAACCGAGGTGGGCGATGAGCGAATCGGTCGAACGTTGGTCGACAGGAGTGTTATCAAAATAGTCGCCGAGAGGGTTTTCGATTTCTTCCCGAATGGTTCGACCGTAGGGCCCCAGCAAACCTGGCGTGACGGAGGAGCCATCGCGGTTCTTGATTGGCCCCAAGGGGTCAGCATTTCGACCGGACGAATCGATTCGATC
>JANMNR010000644.1:0-7881 GCA_031368325.1 Pirellula sp. | reverse complement strand
CGAAAAAAGAACGCAACAAACAACCAAACTCGCTACCAAATCGGCAGATATTCGGCAAACAAATGCAGGATTCAAAAATGTCAAAGCATGCCGCATGGAGCTTACCTGGCTGTTCATCATTTCTCGATAAACTCAAAGAGCCCGATCGCCTTTAGTTTGCTGTGGAGCAGATCAATCTGTTCATTCGTTGGGTTCTGTAATGGCAGTCTCGCTTGTCCGCAATCGACTCCGAGTCGCTTCATGAACCATTTGAAAGTGGCGATGGGACTTGGTCCACCCGCGATCAGTGTATCGATCATCTGAACGGCCAAAGTTTGCATCCGCTCTGATGTTAGTTGATCGCCCGCGTCGAACGCGGCGATGATCTTTTGGTAAATGGGCGCCGCGAAGTTGTAAGTGCTTCCAACTGCTCCGCGTGCACCGAGAGCCAATGCTGACAAGAGCCGCTCATCCCTCCCAAACAACAAATCGTATCGACCATTTTCAAAGTCGAGGCATCGCTTGAAGTCGTCGAGATCTTCGTACGTGAACTTGACGCCAACGAGATTTGGAATCCGTGTTGACGCGATCTTGAGAAAATCGAAAACTGGAATGGAGACACCCGTCATCGATGGGATGTGGTAGTAATAAAATGGAAGCTTGGGTGCGGCTGCCGCAATTTCTTCACACCATTCGACGAGGCTTTTTGCCGAATTGGGTTTAAAAAAGAAAGGAGCCATGCATGCAACACTATCAGCACCGATCGATTGAGCATGGGCTGCCAATCGCTTGCAGTCAACCAGGGCCGTATGCCCAACATGAACTACAACTCGCAGTTCTTTGGGTGCTTTCGCCATCCAGCGTTCAGCAATCTGAATTCGCTCGTCGACAGACAAAGACATGGCTTCGCCGGTCGTACCGCAGATGAATGCTCCAACGACACCATCGCTGTGCAAACGCCGCGCGTAGTTGTCGATAACATCGAGGTTGATGGTGCGATTCGCATCCATCGGCGTGAAGGGAGCGGCGATCAAGCCAATGGTCTTAGTGGTTTTCATTAGTCTTTACTTAATAGGCATGGCAGGTGAAGTCTCGCATGGGTCAACTCAGCGTACCCCCAAGTTCAACGCGTGCAATTGTATTCCCTTCCGAGGTAACGTAAACTCGCATATTGACCAAAATCAAACACCTCAAACAACATGAAACACGCTCGTGCTTTCGTCGGTGCTAAAAAATAGGTAGCCATCTTTATGAACGTTCTCCCTCGCGTTTCGATTTTTTTTCCGCTGTTTTGTGTCTTCCTGCATAGTGAGCTTTTGCCAGCAACTCAAGCAGATGAATCACGGCAAAAAAAGCCGGCAGATCTCGCAATTGTCAATGCAAACGTGCTGCTTTGCGATAAAGCCATGACGCGTGCGGCTGCGGTCGCTGTTCTGGACGGTCGCATTGTAGCCATCGGTGCTCGAGCGGACATTGAACCGTTTCTTGGCAAGACCACGCAGGTGATTGACGCCACAGGAATGACCGTGACTCCGGGCCTAATCGACAGTCACCTTCATTTCATCGGCCTTGGACAGTCGCTTCAAATGCTGGACCTGAGCCAAGCCGACTCATGGGAAAAAATCGAAGCTCAGGTGGTTGAGGCTTCAATGCGATTGCCCAAGGGGACGTGGATCGAAGGACGCGGCTGGCATCAGTCCAAATGGAACTCGCCACCGACAGGAAACGTCGACGGCTATCCCAATCATAAAGCGATGAGCCTTGCTGTACCGGACCATCCGGTTGTACTGACCCACGCCAGTGGACATGCAAGCTTTGCAAACGAAGCGGCCATGAGACTTGCGGGCGTTGATCGCAACACAGCCGATCCTAAGGGAGGCGAGTTGCTCAAGGACACAGATGGAAATCCCATCGGTGTCTTTCGAGAAAACGCGCAGTCCATGATCCGGCGTGCGCAATCGCGCACTACCGAGCGACTTACCGAAGAGCAACAGATATCGGCAACGTTGACACAGATCCAATTGGCTGGCAGAGAGTGCCTGAAAAACGGCATTACAGGTGTCCATGATGCCGGCAGCAGTTTTGCCACCGCAAGGTTGCTCAAGCGATTTGCTGAGTCCGGACAATTGCCGGTTCGAATGGCAGTCATGATTCGAGAGGGGCGTGAAAGCTTGGCATCACAAATGGCGGCATCACGCTGCGACGACGCGGGCGACGGGTTTCTCACGGTGCGTAGCGTTAAGGTTTCAATTGACGGGGCTCTCGGGCCGCACGGGGCCTGGCTACTCGAGCCCTACAGCGATTTGCCGACGACTTCTGGATTGAACACGGTTGCACTAGACGAACTCAAGGGCATTGCGAAGCTATGCAAGGACCGAGGTTGGCAGCTTTGCGTGCATGCGATTGGTGATCGCGCCAATCGCGAAGTGCTAGACGTCTACCAACAAACTCTTGGTGACCAAGTCTCGAGCGATCATCGGTGGCGAATTGAACATGCCCAGCACCTAAGCCCAATGGATATTCCTCGGTTTGGCAAGCTTGGGATCATTCCGGCCATGCAAGCCAACCATTGTACCAGCGATGCGATCTTTGTTCCGCAACGATTGGGAGAGCGACGCAGCTCTCAAGGCGCCTACATGTGGCGATCACTGATCGACACCGGAGCCATCATTCCCAATGGTACCGATGCACCTGTCGAGAGGGTTGACCCTCGGGCCAGTCTATTTGCAGCAGCCACCCGACAATTGCCATCAGGAGATGTCTTTTATTCAGGTCAATGTATGACTCGCCAGGAGGCGCTTCTTAGCTATACATTGTGGCCGGCTCGCGCAGCATTTCAAGAAAGGGAGTTGGGATCATTGGAAAAGGGAAAGCGAGCCGACTTAGTGCTCTGGGACACAGATCTCCTCAATTGCAAACCCGTAGATATTTTGACCGCGAACGTCGAGCTAACGATCGTGGCGGGCTCCATCGCCTATCAGTAGATCACCTAGATTCCGCGTCCGTCTGTAAATAGTCGAGCCAGCAGCATACGCTACGACCGCAGCACCTTGCAGTAGACGATTTTATCCACTCCAGCTGCATAGAATTCCCGAATACGGGCTTCTTCGCAAAAGCCATTGGTTCGATAGAAGGTTCGCACATAGTCGAAATCGTCAGTCGCAGATGTTTCGACCAGCAGGATGCGCTCGCCTCGATGTACCAACAACCTCTCGATGTAATCGAGCAACGCCTTGCCACGACCTTGCCGTTGATGATCAGGGTGTACCGCTATTAGATAGAGATTCCAAGTTCCTACGGTCATGCGTTCGGGTGCAAGATACGCGACAGAAACCAATCCATTGTCATCATCGGTTAGCCAGATCTCGTTCGAGTCTTTGGTGCTGTGAAACTGCTCCAACATTTCGGACAGTTCAACGTCTTGGCTGGGTTCGAATAACCCGGAAGCGGTCGCCAATCTGATGATGGCAGTTTGAGCCTCGGTTTGGGTTGGTCTGATCAAGAAAAAGCCCGCGGACAAAGGTCGAATTGAAAACCGGTTTTGCAACGCGAGTGGACAAGAGCCAAACCGTAATGATTCGCACAATTTGGCATTCGGAATACCAAATCAATCGCAAGCGAAACGAAGCCATAGAATGAAAAAACGCGATATCGGCCTACTGGCCCGATATCGCGTTTCAGCTATTCATCACAAAGAACTCTAATTGGCTTACTTAGCTGGCTTAAAGCTCTTAGTTAGTTCGAACTTGATGCCTGTGTTGCTTCCTGGCTTAACGGTCGCTTTAAGTCCTGAGGTAGCAGCTACGGAATATCCGATTGGAACCTCAGACTTTATTTCCGTAGGCTTGCTGTGGCTGTCCTTATTGTCCTTGCCGTAGTTTGGGTCTGTTTTCCATGCGTCTGGGTCGACCGTTGGGCCAACAGCTGGCTTCGTAACAGCAACCAAATACTCGCCTGGAGTGGTACCACCACCAACGGTGGTATTTTCCGTTGCAGTTAGTTTAAACATACCTTTTTCGTCAGTCGTTCCCACTGCTGCTTTGCCAGTTCCTCCCTCGACAGGTGAAAACGAAACAGTGGCTCCGACAAGCGGGGCACTGTCCAAGGTTACCGTGCCCTCGACGTAGTTAACGGCAATGCCGCCCGAACCGCAACCAGAGACAGCAAGTGAAAGAACACAAGAAAACAAAACTAGGACTCGTGACATAAAGAACCTCTCAACGCGTTAAGTGTTAAAAAAAGAACCGAACCGAGAAAATCGGTCCGGTTCTGTGTTATTCCGAAGAACAAAAACTATTCTACATTAGTTCTTGTTTCATTGGCATTCATAGTACCCAGGGCTCCCCATACACCCCATAGCGACGGACCCGAGTAGGTACGTGAATTCGCAGGTTGTGCAGGCATGCTTGCCGACAAGTTACCACAATCAATGTTGTCCGCCATAAACCTTACAGCTCCATCACACATCGCAACGTTAACACCACCGGAATGATAGCTGCTTGGCGTTGGTTGTGCATTGCCTTCAGCGTTGTCATTTGCACAGGTAGGTGCGTTGGGAGGAAGAATGGTAAAGAAAGTTGTGTAGCAACTGATGGCATCACCCCATCGGCGACCACGTCCCCAACCGGTATCCCCATAGGAATTCTGGCTCTGACCGCTCAAAAATCCATTTGCCCCTCTACGAGCGAGGCACAAGGATGGTGTGAATGCTCCACCGACAGGAAATCCAGTATTGATCGCAGTACCGCTCTTGATCGGCGATTGACCGGCTACGCCAGTGTCTCGTCCGATGGCCATTTCGGAAAGCATAATCGTGTTGGACGTACCGTCCTTCAATGTTCCGCCCATCGTGCAAACACCACGTTCGCCATTGCTAAACGGACCACGCCATTCCCAATCGCCGTAGTTCATGTAGATGTCGCCTTTGTTGCAAACATAATTTGCTGGCTTCACATCGCTTGGCGAATAGATGACGCCATCCGATGGACATCGAAATCCGGGAACGTTTTGCGAATAAGGCGATAGGATTGGGTTAGTGGTGGTTCCACGATCTCCAAAATTCCAAGGTCGCCCTCCATCAAGTGCGAATGGAGTAATGCGATTGTAAAGAGCTGTCTGCTCGATAAACGGAAGCAAAGCGCTCAAGTACCCAATTCGATCGTAGGCATTTCCGTTTGCTGCCGTCCAAACCGAACCTCGAAAGGTTGGATCATGAGACGCAGCTGGAAATCGCTTGTGCGCATCGTGGTGGTTATGAACCGCCAGACCAAGCTGCTTCAAGTTGTTACTGCACTGCATTCGCCGAGCTGCTTCGCGAGCAGCCTGAACGGCAGGCAACAATAATCCCACCAGGATTCCAATAATTGCAATTACCACTAGCAACTCAACGAGTGTAAACCCGCTAGTGCCCCGACGTCGGAGACTTGCTCCGGCTTTTGAATTTGTCATCATTCTCACATTAAGACCCTTCCAGAAAACGAAAAATAGTAAAAAACGCCCGTCGAACTAACGACGATAATTTTATTCTAGTCACCCGTTTATGGCAATGTACATGCCAATCCCAACAAAGAAAGTTACGCATATTTATCAGCGATTTCAGATTCAGCTCCCTTAATACTGGCGATTAGCTATGATTAAGGCGGTCGTTTCCGCCCGAAGCTTCTGAAATCAGCGGCATTTGCGATTTGAGGAGCATTTTCGCTAAGTTTACTCCAAAGTTAACAACACGAATGGAGAGTTGACAGGTCGACGATTGCTTGAAAAAGTCAGGTCTCCCACTCTCCCCTAATTTTTCCACGAAAAGCCTAGTCTGAAGCTGCCGTGAGCCCAGGATCTATTTGATGCGCAAGCAATTCGCCAAAAAAAATCCCAAACTGGCTGCTGGACGTGAGGGGGAAAAGAAACCCAAATATGGCCAATTAGCTTTCGTGTCCGTGCTTTGTGCATTGGCATTCCTCACATGCTTTTATTTCTTACCTTTACCTGATGAATCCTCGACGGCCGGATATTCGACGGACGCTACTGATGACAAAGTTTTGATCGCGCCCCACTCGCCGACGAACTTGCCTCGCAATTCAGTTCAGTTGCAATTGCCCACGCTTTCGGTTTACACAAGTAGCGAAAAGGAAAAGAGTCTGCTCCTTAACGAAGTGGAAAAAGCAGTCGTTGCATATCCAAACGATGCTTCCATTCTGCATATAGCTGGTTTGACATACTCGGAGTTGCAACAGACCGCAAAGGCGATCGAGTTCCTCGAGCGAGCGATCTCCGCCGACGCTACGAATCCTCAAGCCATTGTTGCCTTGGCCGAAATCTTTATGCAGGTTGGAAAACAGGAGGAAGCGGCAACTGTTCTAGAGAAGGCCATCAACCAAGGGGTAAGTACCGAACTTTTGCTATCCACATTGGGAGACGCCTACAGCCAGTTAGGACGAATCGAAGAGGCAGTCAAGACGCTTGAACGCGCGGTCGCTGCCTCGTCATCGCTTCCCGAACAATCCAAAGCTCCACTTCGACTAGCCCAAGCATTGACGCAGCTTGGCCGATTCGAAGAAGCTGAAAAGTATGCTAGATCCTCGCTTACTCAGCGGCCTTCGGATGTTGCAGCATATGTCGCCCTTTCGAATGTCTTGATGCGACAAAACAAGCGTGAAGAAGCTGTGGAGATTCGAAAGCAAATGCCTAAACCCGAGCCCAATTTAGTCGCAGATGACAAGAAGTACGAGCTATCTTTTCGCGGTTTTGCTAGTCACAACTATGCACAATTGGGTTCTGCTTACGCTGCTCACAATTCAGCTTTGCTTGCAGAGCAACTGTATGTTCGCTCGTTACAATTAACCCCCGATTCGACAACGACCGCTTTGCTGCTGGCTGATCTCATGCGCCGTGAAGGCCGAACACAAGACACCATCACGACCTATAAGCGATTGGTCCAAATTCAACCCGACAATTTGATGAATTATCAAAACCTTGCGAGCTTGGCTGTTTCCGTGAACGATTTACCATTGGCGGAAAATGCCCTACGCATAGCAACTACCAAAGACAAAACAGGAGCAGCGGATTTACTCTTGGCAAAATTTTTGCTTGGTACCGGTAAAGCCGGCGACCTGACTTCCATCGCGCAGAACGCGGTAGAACGCCTTGGCACGATTGATGCCTATATGGTGCTGATAGATGCATTGATTGCTGTCGGAGATCGATCATCTGCGCACACCGCTTTCCTAAAAGCAAAAGCGATAGCTCCGAACGATCCGCGACTCGCCAAACTCAACTTATAATGTTCCGTCCGAAAATAACCTCTAGGCTCCCGGTTCAATTCGCAGCACTCCTCATCGCGATTTCAGTCTTCATGCTGCCCACAGTTTCAGGGCAGGTTACATTCGATGCCAAGTTGATCGATGTTGCTTCCGTGCAGAGTGGCATTGACTTTGTTCACACAGATGGGAGTAGCGGACGGCGGTACATGGTTGAAACGGTGATTGGATCTTTGGCGATTTTCGACTACGACAATGACGGATGGCTCGATATCTATTTCATCAATGGTGCTCCGTTATTGGGGACCAAGTCCGATACCTCTCCACGCAACCAACTCTACAAGAACAACGGGGACTGGACTTTCACCAATGTGACAATGGTCTCGGGATTAGGTGACCCGCAATACGGAATGGGCGTGGTCGTGGGTGATTACGATCAAGATGGGGATGCCGATGTCTTCATCAGCAATTTCGGGACAAACGTCTTTTATGTGAACCAAGGGGATGGTACCTTCGTCGAATCTACTGAATCCTGCGGCTTAACCTCCGCCCATAGAGTTGGTGCAGGCAATTCCTTTTTCGACATGGACAACGATGGGGATCTGGATCTCTATTGCGCTTCGTATGTTGAGTTCGACTATCCGCTCAA
>JANMNR010000593.1:0-13449 GCA_031368325.1 Pirellula sp. | reverse complement strand
CTTGGAGTCTACAGTTTCTGGATACCTAAAGGCTCGCGCCCTTTCGCCTGCCACTGGAGTCGAATATCGATCGACGTTGAGTAAATGGAAAGAATGGAACAAGGAAGTTCCAATTGAGAGCATCGGGAGGTCCGAGAGTTTCTTGACTGGGTGTATGATCGTGCGACCGAAGGCAAAGGCGGAAATCCCGGGCGCACTGCAAACAAGTGTCGCGAGCATTTGAGAGCGGTGTTGTCTTGGGCTTGGGAGCAAGAGCTCATTGAAACGCTTCCGAAGTTCCCGCAAACTAAGAAGCAGCGTGACGTCGCAGGTAAGACACTACCTTACCAAAGCTGAGCTCAACGCACTCTACCTCGCAACCTATCTGAGGGGCAACGACACCGATGGAATCTTCAAGTAGCGAAAGATAAGATTATCAATTGGTGCAACGGAGTTGTGGTTGCGTTGCGAGAGTGCCCTCGAGCAGTAGAAACGAAGTGTCAACACTGGCCGATGCAACATCAGAGAGCAGGCTGATCGATGAACAGTCATCATGGAGGGCACTGTTCCAATTTTACTTACTTTCAATTGATGTCCACCTTTGTCCATATGAGCAATTCGCCTCTATAGCGAAACCCGTGCGGTAAAAAAACACGCTGCCATTAGCTCCATTAGCCTTTCGAGCCGCAGAAAGAATAGAGAGCCGCGCCGTTAAATGCGTGAACAAGACCATTCAAAAGAAATGGATCATGCCCACCCTCTGGACCGAGATCGGCCCAACAGACTACGCTGTATAAACGAAATGCCTGACGACACGTTCCAAACGAAGGTGAAAGTCTGCATACTGCAAAAGCCGTTAGTCTGTTTAGATACGCAAATCACAGCCTACCAGCCTTTGCTAAGGTATAAATTGTCCCTGGACCGTATAGGTTTCGCATGCTTATCGGAAATGCAAATTGACAAATCGACTAGTCATATCGAATGAAAACGCAGGAAAATCGTCAGCGTTTGCAAACATATTGGAACAGATGGCACGAGACGATTCGACGCAAATTTTGCGATTGACTCGCGATGTCAAATTGAACGAGGCTTTGAAGAAAGCAGTCGTTGAGGAGAAGTGCAGATTGGTTATCGCTGCCGGAGGCGACGGGACTGTGAACTTGGTAGTCAACGCTATTATGTGCCTTCCTGCAGAACTACGTCCACGACTTGCTATCATCCCAATAGGCACAGCCAACGATTTTGCGGGTACACTCTTGATTTCAGATGATGCTCAAAAAGTGGTTGAAACATTGCACGATGGACAATTCGTCCCTATTGATGTTGTTCGCATCCGCGCGGGAAGCTACGAGCGTTATTTTGCGAATGTGGCGGCAGGCGGAAATAGTGTCGAAGTCAGCAAATCTATGACCGACGAAATGAAAGCGATGTGGGGGCCGCTTTGCTACCTCCGCGGCGTAGCCGGAGTTCTAGGGGCCATAAAGATTTTTCGAATTCAAGCCACGATGGACGACCAATTTTTGGAGGTTGAGTCATGGGGAGTCTTGGTCGCGAATGGTCGCACGAACGGAGGACGCATTCTCATCGCACCGCATGCATCGCCCACGGATGGATTGCTTGATGTAATCATTATCAAGAATGGGGATTTGATAGACATGGTCGAGATCGCTTCGAAAACGGTGTTTTCAAGTTTACTAGAATGTCAGCAAGTCGTCTTTCGACAAGGAAGGAAACTGCAACTGCAATCCACGCCTAGTATGCGTTTTACTCTCGACGGCGAAGTCTTCGATGAAGTGCCAATCGAGTTTGAGATTGTTCCGGGTGCCATCGACATGCTGGTTGGCTCTCAATTTCGAGATAAGTATCCCGTCTAGTGGGCATAGTCCAATCTACTCGATCCGCCCGCCCAATCGAACATTGTGGGAATCATCGTGAACGCTCTCCGCACGAACATCAACACGACTGTTCGATTTTTGATTAGAAGACCCATCGATGGCCGAGCAAGCGGACTTCAATTAGGTCTATCGAAAGACGTCAAAATTACCTAGTAGCCACCAAAGCACGATGAAGATCAAGATGACCGAAAAGCACCCGCCCCCAAGTTTTTTGGCACCGTAACCCGCAACAATTCCGCGTAGCAATTTACTCATCTTCCGTCCGATCTTCTGGAATTTCTATTTCAACATTCAAGCCATCCCGATTGCGTAGCATTTGATCCTTCTCAATTTCACCAAAATCGCTCTGCTTTGACGTGATTACTTGAATGTTCGACTCTTTGTACTCTGGCAACCCATGGCACGAGCAGTCTGATGACGTCTACGATCCATAGCGACTGCGTGCGTAGAAGCAAATGGTATGCCAATGCTCCATAAGCGTTAATGTTAGTCATTGCGTAACGGGCTTTGCCACTTGTGACAGATTTAGTCACGCGACCTCGCACGATGGGCTCGCTCTTCCTTCGCCCCGCGCTTTCGCCGCGATCCAGCAAGGATCAAATTGCTGGCTTCGCCCCAAACGGCGCGAGAAACAGTGGCATAGCCAAAATTGCAGCATATTCACTTGATTCGACGGGCTCAAAATTCTCGTTTCACGGAATGGACTGAGGACCTTGCACCTCGTCGCGTAGTCGAATGGGCTTTTATCAGTGGCAGCCAACTCGCACCGGTTTGACACGCGTTTGACACGCCGGTGCGTCGAATTGGGGAAAAGTGATCGATCAACCGTTTAGAGTTTTGGCAGCTCTGCCAAAAGCGGACAAAGCCAACGCAGATCATGCGATCAATTTTGACGTACTGAACTAGGAAGAGCATAGTTGTGCTCGTCGAATCTGTATCGCCACTACGCCATTAGGCTACGGCAACTTCTCTCCGTACTCTGAGGTGCTCGCACCGTGCCTACGCCCAATGGCTCCGCTAACTGGTTAGCCTCCGGCTACTTGACCGAGCTGCTGGCTAAGCCGATCCAGCAGGAGTACGACGCTTTCTCCGTTGTTGAGCTGGGCACAAATCATGCCAGCTAATGTGGACGCTAGCAGATAGGCTTAGTAGTTGGCTTGAACGTCTCTGCGAAAAAGACCCCCTAACGAGGTCGCGATCAGCGTGAGAAGGGTGAACAGGCTATTTCGCTTGGAGGTATTCCTTTTTGGACGATGGAATTGGTACCATCGCCTGGATCAGCGGCCCCAGCTTCGTCGGAATGTCCGTCTCAATGATGTCAGCGCCTCGGTGCAGGAAGGCGCGGTAGTCCGGTTCAAGTTGCGTGACGTCGGTCACCTCTCGACTGGTGACCTTGCGGTCAAGATTTCGCGAGGTGCCGATCATGCAGCTCGCGCCCTTGCGGTGGACGAACTCGTAGAGCGTCACGTCCTCCGGCGGAGTATGTCCGACGAACGCCACCACATTCCGCCACGGAACGCCGAGTTGGTCGAATTGTTCTGCTTTCTCCCGATTCGGAATCATCACCTCCATCATCACATTCGGATTGAGCGCATAGCAGGACTGCACGTCCTTGAAACTCATCACGATCACCATCGCGCAAGCCTCGGCCTTGTGTTGCGAGATCCTTTTGACGCGCTCCGTGGCCGGCACGTCCTTCTGGTCCAGGACGACGATTGTCTTACCTCGCGCCCATTCGAGCACCTCATCGAGAGTGGGAATCTGAAACGACGTGACATTGCCTTCGTTGTCCTTCAACCGGAGTTGCTTCAGCTCGGACAAGGTGAAATCTGCCACGGGTCCCTTGCCCGTGGTTGTACGGTCCAGCGTGACATCATGATGTACCACGATGACGCCGTCTTTGGTGTAACGCGGATCAATCTCTATTATCGCGAACGTGTGGAGGAGAGTGTTTTCAAAAGTGGCAATGCAATTCTCCGGAAACCCCTTCTGCGCACCGCCGCGGTGGGCGCTGACGAATGGGAGTGGCTCTCCCGTCGGTTGAAAAACCTCCTGCAACCCGTGCGGTGTTTGCGGATCAATTTCAAACAGCTGGGGTGAGCCCGCCAACTCGCGCGCAGTGTCTTGAGCGGACGCCAGCGCGTGCACCATCAGCAGGGCGAATAAGAACAGAATTCGTATTTGAATAAAACAGGAACTCACTTGGTAGATGCCTATTTCTTTTTCTTCGCTGCTTGCGAGGACGATTCAGTCTAGCCAATGTAGCTGACCTACAGCAAACAGCTAGCACCCGGTTGGGCGCACCGGTTTGACACGCGTTCGACACGCCGGAGCTTTGGAGCCTACTCGGCTCCTCGATCCGGTTTGGAGTGACCGGTGCGAGTGGGAGAGCCCATTTTTCGAGATGTTCAGACTTTGAGTAGACGCAAACTGTGCGATTTCGAACCACGCTCAATTGAAGTCTGTCGTGACACAGTTTCGTCTCACCACACTCCCAGCATTGAGTCAAAACCATCTCTGGTTACTCCTGCGGCAGTGTTCCACTTTCAAAAGTATCCATGACATGTTCCTCGTGATTGAAGAAATTATTCAACCCGTGATCTGGCGAATTTCGGAAGGGGGGGACGCCGAATTGACAGCTCTAAACATCGCTGCCGCCGAATCCCGTCCGAATCGTTTCTGCGTGTGACGGACCAGCGGATAGCCTAACCTTGTCAGGAAGTGGTTGGGCCGGGAGAAAGCAAGAATGTCATAACACACGCTGTTGGTGTATCGATCCCACTCAATCTGGAATAGCTCTTCACCACTTTCAACGTGGCCGGGCAGCGTGCCGTATGCGAACCCAAACTTACTGACCGGACCTGCCTCATCCACAACGTATACAATCCGGCAACAGTTGAGTGTCCAAAGGCCAGCGGTCCATGCCATGATCGCCACAACTTCGCCGGATTGAATCGGCGTCTCTGGCGGCCACGGTTCCACCCAGCCCAGTTGAAAATGCTTCCATCGCTGCAAGGCGGCTTTAGCTGCGAGAAAAACCGGCTCACCGCTGCCCAGTATGATTCGCGTACGATCTGTGACGTAATTAGTAGGCAGCGAAGTCGCTGTTGCTCCCACTGCCGGGTAGCTGAAGTCCAGCACCACCTGTTTTTTCAGGAAGCGGCGAATAGACTCAACAGTTGGCTTTTGAAGTGAAAACATTCAGTTCCTCGATCTCTCCCCCACCCGACGCACGCATTGCCTTTCAGTGAAAGGCACGAATGCCAGCCATGTTTATTAACCGCAAGATGCAGCGAAGTCCAACCGACAGTTTGGACCAATACGTCACCGACTGACTCGGGCTGTTCAAAAACACTGTTCCCTTGGCTGCGGAACACAGGTGACATCGGCCAACGAGCTGGTGTTTTCCAGATCGTAACTTTGGAAAGAGGTTTGACGAGTGGTAGCGAACGGATTGCGGTGGGTTTTGGGAAAGCGAGATTAAGGAGCGCATTCGCGGCGTTAGTTGGCGAAATGCTTGGTGAATCAGCGACTGTGGAGAAGCAACCCTGTTTACCAGGATGGGACAACGCTGTGGATACAGCCTAATTCCCGACTACGTGCGACGATCTATGGCCAAATCGAAGATTCGATCGACCACCTCCACCTCCGTAAGCTGGCTGGTGTCGACCACCGTTGCCCCAAAATACTGCCGCGACAACTCGATCAATTCCGATTCTATGTTAAAAAATCTTTGGGGGATCGCGTTCAATCATGAGATCTTCAGGCGAGACTTCCTCCGAAGCATTTAGTTTCCTTGACTTCAATCGCTCGTGACGGCAAGAAAACGATGCAGTCAAAACAATGCTCTTGGTGAATCGTGGATGCAGTGGCAACCAGCGTTCTAAAGACTCCACAACCTTCCGCGTTCCCTTTATTCTATGAAAAGCAAGTGAACGCAATAGAATCGTAGAGTCCTGAATAGTCGGTACCGTGGCAACCTGATATTGCTCCATAAGCGTATGAGTTACAATGGTTGTTCGAAAAGACATTGTCGACTTGCCTAGGGTCCACTACTCACACGTGATGTTTCAAGATTTTTGGAGTGCGAAAAACTTGCTCAGCAGGATAATCCTTATTCGTGTTCTATCGCTTTTGCCTTTGTTCGTGTGCACGAACTCCACCCTTCTCTCAAACGAGAGTTCGCTCAAAGCTTCGGACACAGAGAGTGCCACGAGTATCTCCCAGCCTTTTTTCAAAGAGTATTGCCTTCGTTGCCATGGACCTGATGAGTCCAAAGGCGATTTACGGCTGGACCAACTGGATGCCGACCTCTCTCAGCCAACGACCTTCGATCGGTGGAGGGAAATCGTATCGCGTGTTCAAGACGGTGAAATGCCTCCCGTTACGGAACCGCGACCCCAACCCGAGCAGGTCGCAGATGTTGTGAAACGGTTATCCACTCGGCTCGATGAAGCCTCTGCGAAGCAGCGAACCGAAGGCCGCGTGGTTTTGAGACGACTCAATCGCGTTGAGTATGAAAACACCGTTCGCGATCTCTTCGACGTCAACGTATCGGTGAAGGAGATGTTGCCTGAGGATACGGTTTCGCATGGCTTTGACAACGTTGGCGCGGCGCTCAATATCTCGCCGGTACTCATGGAGCGATATCTCGAAGCTGCCGACGCCGTGATCAACGAAGCTATCGCGCCGGTTCACCAACTGACGAGCAAGACCGAGCGTTTCGATCTCTATGATTCGCTCCCAACGTGGTTCTTGGCAGGAGTTTGGAAACGCGATGACGGGGTAATCCTATTCCGAAATAGCGGGGATTCGGCGTCAGACCTTCGGCAGTTTAAGGCTCCAGCACCAGGACGCTACCGATTTCGAATTGCGGCATCGTCCCACAACTCGGACACGCCGTTACCGTTCGCGGCGTTGCTCGGCAATTTTGTTGTGAGCGGAAACTCTTCGCGGCACCTAGGTTACTTCGACGCACCGCCCGGCGAGCCTGCCATCATCGAATTCGAAGAACGACTGGGCTCGAAGAACGACACTATCAAAATTACCCCCGTTGCTTTGCCTTTCGTCTATCTGAAGCAGGAGACGATGCAGGACTACCCAGGGCCGGGCTTGCATGTTCATTGGATAGAAGTCGAGGGCCCATTTCCTGAAGCATGGCCGACGGAAAGTTACCGCCGCGTCTTCGGGGATGTTGATCCGAAATTAGGTAAACACACGGAAGCTGTAAAGTTACTGCGCGCGCTGCTTCCAAAAGCCTTTCGTCGCCCTATAACGGAGGCCGAGGTGACCCCGTTTTCTTCGATTATCTCTAAATCGCTAGATAGCGGACAATCGTTTGAGGCTGCTTTGCGAGCAGGCTATAAGGCGGTGCTTGCATCTCCGAAGTTCCTTTACTTGCGAGAGCCAATTGGAAACCTTGATGACCATACGCTCGCGTCGCGACTATCGTATTTCCTTTGGAGCACGATGCCTGATGAGGCTCTCTTTAATTTGGCGCAGAACGGCTCGTTGCACCAACCTGAGGTGATACACGCTCAGGTCGAGCGAATGCTTTTGCATCCGAAGGCAAAAGCGTTCACCGAGAACTTCACCGGTCAATGGCTAGGTCTGCGTGAAATATCTGCAACCACACCCGACAAGACGCTCTACCCAGAGTTTGAGGAGTTGTTGCAGTGGTCATCTGTCCGCGAGACTCAACTTTTCTTCGACGAGTTGCTAAAAGAAAACCTAAGCGTGCGAAATATTGTCGATTCCGAGTTCGCGATTATCAATGGGCGGCTTGCGAAGCACTATGGCATTCCAGATGTACATGGCGTCGCGTTTCGCAAAGTTATGCTCAAGCCCGAGCATCATCGAGGCGGCCTACTTACCCACGCGAGTGTCCTCAAAGTCACCGCCAACGGAACGACAACTTCGCCGGTCATTCGCGGCGTCTGGGTTCTCGACCGTATCTTAGGCAAGCCGGTCCCGCCTCCGCCACCCAACGTTCCCGCGGTTGAGCCGGACATTCGCGGCGCGACGACCATCCGCGAGCAACTGGCAAGACACCGAACGACAGAAAACTGCGCAGGCTGCCACACGCGGATCGACCCACCTGGATTCTCGCTGGAAAATTATGATGCCATCGGCGGTTGGCGGCAGCGCTACCGCGTGCTGGCTGAGCGAAAGGAATGGGTCAATAACCGAATTGGACCACTTGCGAAATACCTCGCTGCCTATCAATACGGCGAGGGACGAGCGATTGAAGCCGGCGATACGCTAGCCGACGGTCAGCGGTTTGAGAATGTAGCCGAACTTAAAACAATATTGCTCAACCATCCCGAGCAGATCGCTAGAAGCTTCACCGAAAAACTCGTGACCTATGCAACCGGACACCCTGTCGGCTTCCAGGACCATAAAGTAGTCAACAAAATTCTTGAACAGGCCAAGGCTTCTGGTTACGGACTGCGAGCAATCGTGCATGCTGTTGTCGCTAGTGAGCTTTTTCAAAGGAAGTGAATAGAAAATGACCACTAGAAATCGATTCTCCCGCCGTACTTTATTGCGTCGCGCCGGCGTCACGATGACATTGCCATTATTGGAGGCTATGGGGCCTTCGCAAACAAAGGCCGCTGCCGTTAGCGAGCCACCTCGGCGGATGATTTGCATCAACACGACGCTTGGTTTGCACACGCCGAACTTGTTTCCGGAGAAAGCTGGGCGAGATTACGAACTGACACCCTATCTTGAACCGATACGGGAGTTCCGTGACGACTTCACTGTATTCTCGGGGCTCTCGCACCCCGAGGTCGACGGCGGACATCCAGCCGAGTTGTGTTACCTTACCTCTGCTCCGCATCCTCGCGCGGACAATTTCAAGAACACGATATCGCTCGACCAATACGCCGTAGAGCAGCTTGTTCCGGACACGCGGTTTGGATCGTTAGTGCTCGCTTCCTCATCAAGTCGTGGACTCTCTTTTACTAGAAGCGGCGTACCTATTCCTGCCGAGGAGCGTCCTTCGCGCGTCTTTAAGAATATGTTCGTCGACGGTACTCCAAAGGAAGTCGACGCGCAGGTGCAACGGCTCAAACAGGGGCAGAGTATCATGGATACTATCTTAGCCGAGGCTAAGGATTTTCAACGCGGCCTCGGTGTTCAGGACCTGCGGAAGCTTGATGAGTACTTTAGTTCGGTCCGAGAAGTCGAGCAGCGGATGATTAAGGCGCAGGATTGGTCTCGCCGGGCGAAACCGACGGTCGCCGCCAAGTCGCCGGTCGACATTGCCAGTTCGGTCGAGGTTCCTGCGCGCGTGCGGTTGATGATTGACTTGATGCACCTTGCGTTGCAAACCGACTCGACACGCTTTATTACTTTCGCGTTGAACGGACTTAACGCAGTACCAGTGATTGCAGGCGTCACACAGGATTGGCACAACCTCTCTCACCACGGCCAGGATCCTGCGAAACTCGCTGAACTTCGTGTTATTGAGGTCCAGCAAATGCAACTCTTTGGAGAGTTGCTCACAAAGCTTAAAGGTACCCACGAGGAAGGAAGTACTTTGCTTGACCGAACGATTGTGCTTTTCGGCAGCAACCTAGGCAATGCCAGCAGTCACGACAACAAGAACCTTCCAATTATCGTCGCGGGCGGCGGCTTTCAACACGGTCAACACCTTGCCTTTGACCCCAAGATAAACCCACCTTTGTGCAATCTCTATGTGCAGTTCCTTCGCCGCTTGGGTGCAGACGCGAATGCCTTCGGCTCCAGCACCGGTATCGTTCCGGGCTTTGAGTTAGCTTTGCAATGAGCCACGCTGGCTACCACAAAGCTATCGATCATATGGCTGTTGTACGCGTCGATGGCGAGAGTC
Organism: Pirellula sp.; assembly: GCA_031368325.1. Classification (GTDB taxonomy): domain Bacteria; phylum Planctomycetota; class Planctomycetia; order Pirellulales; family Pirellulaceae; genus JBKCUI01. The sequence goes on along the minus strand of JANMNR010000593.1, from coordinate 3,720 downwards.
ACGTGATCCTTGAGCCTACGAATGGGCCTGCCTGCTTACTTCGGTTTCGGTACCATCTCTGCCAAGGTTGACCAATCATAAAAACCACCGCAATCACGAACACGACACTGAAAATGTTGAATATTGACGTCATTGTCGTTTCGGACGAAGTAGAACTACGTTCGCGCGCCACAATCAGGTGGGCGATAATCGAGATCATCAAGATCAGTGGAATGAACCCGCGTACAATTTGCCATTTTGTAAGCGGGGTGGACAAGTGCTTATTTTGTTCTCGTTTGTTCATTAGGTAGGATGGTGCTGCTGAATCCAATCAGCAGAATTCCCGGAAGGAAGAAGCGGTCTGTCAATATTGCGACGGCACCAGCAAGAACGGCAGCGGTAAAGAAGATGAGTCGCGGAGTTGTAGGCGTTTGCATGTTTTCTCACAGCATTTTTTTATCCCGGTTTGGGACTTTGGCTGGCTTGATGGTCAGTAGCGTGGTGAATTGGACTAGAAGCGAACTCACAAAAAAGTAAACCATGTCGGTTCGCCAACCATGCCGAAAAATAGGCTGCTCAGGTCGCAAAGCAAACATTCTCTCCAGCGGAATAAAAACTGCTGACCAGAAGATAAAACTTAGTAAAAACCAGTCGAGCCCTAGAAAAGGCCCTTCCGGAGTCACCTCACGCTGAGCAGACACCTGCGAACCACCTAACAGACCGGCAGCCAATGTGATCGCCATTGCAAGACCGCCAAGCCATTTGTTGCGCCGCAGGCTGATGCTGACCAAGCCCAAAAGAAATGCCGATACCAGGCATATGTGCAGCAACGCGCGTACAATGGGCAGCGGATAGTAAGCTCGCAATTGTGGCATCGTGAACGCGTCAGGTAATTGAAAGCAGACAATGCAGCCTAACCCGACGAGTCCAAAAATCAGACCACCCACGCCGCTAATCCATCCGCTTCCAAACTGCACGGATTCGCCGTCTAATCGGCTATGCGTGGTGACTTCATCCGGCGAATCAGGAAAGTTCTTTGTGTTCATTTTTTCTGTTCTCATCAGAGCGCGGTTCGAACCCAGTGAACTGCTCCACTATCGATTCGAGCCTTCGAAAGAACTGAATCCGCTCGAGGATTTGATTGCAGCAACCGGATGTGATGCAATAATCCCGGTCGTGGGTCCCTGCGTGATGCAATTGATGACTAGAGGGTGGCAAAATCAACCGAAGCCTTTGCAGTACCGCCACAATCTTGGGTGGCTTGGGTGAGTGCGCCCATTGATGAATCTGATTGGTCGGAAGTGCAAAGACGCAGAAAGCAAGTTGGAAGGATGCCAAAACAAACCCCACATGGAAATCCAATGGCCAAAGGAAGATCGATAGCAGAAACGGAATTCCAATGAGCGCGGTATCGCCGTTGGTGTCCATAAATCCGCACTCAACAAACGAAGTCGGCGTAACATGGTGGACACGGAAAGGTTTTAGAAATCGAGGACCCAGAATCGGAAAGTCCTCGCGTCCCCAAGTATCAGCCAACCAATGCACGATTCCACTCATCAGGTCGGCACATGGCCAAGCTACTACGACAGCTAGAACCGCAGCCCAATGAAACCACTCGATGTGCTGGAACAACCGAACAGCATGGACGATCACAAGACCGTATGCGGTGAGGACGCATGCCGTCTCGAAAAGATTTAACGATGTCCCAGAGCCGTCATGCATTCGATCCACTGGCGAACTAGACACGCGTTGCTTCTCCCTGTCTCACAATTATAAGTATCTGAAATTTAACGTTTTCTCTGTCTAGAAAATGCCGGTTGGGACAGTTGCGTTTGGAAGATTGAGATAAGATGAACCGGGGCCGTAATGAAAATAGTATACAAGAGTTTACCCATGTTAAATGTCGTTCGCAATCGTGAGATTATCGCTATCGCCAATCCGACAGCGGGTGCGAACCTTCGAAAACAGAAAATGACCTCTTGGTCGTCGCGACTTCCCGCCAATACTCAACTTCACTTAACGAGCTCTTCGAGTCATGCCGAAGAACTTGCCTATCACGCTAGCCAGCAAGGCTACGCCATGGTGATTGCGGTAGGTGGCGACGGAACAGTTCACTCTGTTTTGAATGGGATTATGAGGAATCGCGAGAATGGAGCTTCGATGGGGGTCGTTGCGATGGGCTCGGCAAACGACTATGCGAAATCATTAAGGGCATATCGCACCAGGCATCCAAGCGAATCGACACTTGTAGACATCGGTCGATTGCGCTGGGCCGATCAAGTCCGTTACTTCGCGAATGTAGTGGGGGTCGGGCTTTCGAGCCGAGTTGCGCGGTACGCAGAATCGCTTCGTGGTTGGCCAGCACGGGTTCGTTATTCATTGGCCGTCCTGCGATGTCTTAGAGCCGGTCTTTCTGCTGAGACGATGGAGGTCATGATCGATAACCCCGATCGAGGCGAAAATGTTGAAGGGTATACCCAAGATACCTTGCTCATGATGAGTATTGGCATCGGGACACGCGAGGGAAGTTTTGAGATGGCGGCTCAAGCACGATTTGACGATGGTTTGTTTAACACGCTGCAAGTAGGGAAACTGAGTCGTTGGGATATGCTTTACTACTTCCCTGGTGTGCTTCGAGGTCAAGTACCGAACACCGACCCACGCATACGACAAGATGTTTGTCGCGAAGTAAGGCTTCGTTGCCAGCGCCCGATAGGTTTGCATTTAGATGGCGAACTCCCCATCGTTGCATCTGACGGAATTAGAGAGTGCACACTGGATATTCTGCCCCGCCATCTGTCGGTCCATGTTCTTTAGCGCAGGACACTCGCCCGCAACGCTGCACCTAGTTGATCCCAACATCTTATTGAGTCAAAAAATGAGAATATAGTCATCGTGCTCAAAGTTGATTTATTCGAAGAGACTTCCGCTCTTCGCCAACTCGCAGGATCGATCGGTCCGTTGGCCGCTTCGATGATTGTCTTTGCTCATATGCGATTCGCATTTGCTTTATGGATGACATCACCGAGAGCAGGAGGAAAAAGGCCTTTCGCCTCAAGCCTCAACCCGCTTATTGTGATCCGCACACGAAATTAGTTGGCCGAAGTGGGAGCCCGTTTGGAGCTCGGAATGTAGGCCAAAGTAAAACCGGTGCGGCGTTTTTTTGCCCCGAGTTTGAATAACCTACTTTTTGCCGAAATTGTTTTCGATTTCAACTTCGAGCCAACTGCAGACGAATTTAACTCGCTGACTCATGCGCTCGCACAGAGCGCACGAAGACTTACCGGAGACGTTCGCTGCAGTTGGTTGGCTCAAGACTTACGAATCCTCAGATGACGTCCTATTAACGACCATCAATACGCATTTCGGTCTCTCGTGCTACTCGAAGTTCTTTCCTTCCCAGATGTCTAGGAGTAATTTATGTCCGCAGTTTCCGAAGTGATCCTCGTGGGTATCGACTGGGCCGATAAGGTCCACACCTTTGAAGCGGTCGATCCAAATGGTAAACGTCAGTCTGGCACATTCAATCAGTCGCAAGCTGACATCGCTCAATGGATTGATTCTTGGCACAAGCGTTTTCCCAATGCACGCATCCTTATCTGCGTTGAGGCGACTCGCGGTGCACTCATCAACGCTCTGATGGAGTACACCAACGTGACCATTTACCCAGTCAACCCTGCAGCCTTGGCCAGTTATCGCAAATCTTTCAAACATGGTGGTGGAAAAAATGACGGCGTTGAT
>JANMNR010000565.1:0-4337 GCA_031368325.1 Pirellula sp. | reverse complement strand
GGCAAGACCCGAGTGATAGTCATCGCTTCCAAAGCTAAGGCGATCCTTGAGCCCTTCATGAATGGCAATCCAGACCTATTTTGCTTCAATCCAAAGCGTTCGGCTGAGATTCAAATTGCTAAGAAAACGGCAGCTAGGGTCACTCCATTATCATGCGGAAATACCCCAAAGACAAAACGTAAGATTCAAGGCGGACCATGCTATACCGCACATAGTTACCGCCGAGCTATCCATCGAGCTTGTGACCTCGTGTTCAAGCCCGAAAAGAAGCTCCAGGGCGATGAGCTAAAGGAATGGCAATCGAAACATCGTTGGAGTCCAAATCAGCTGCGCCATGCACTTGCTGAGGAGGTTCAAGGAATCGGTGACATCGAAGCCGTTGCAGCGGTGCTGGGTCACTCGAAACTTGACACAAGCAAGATTTACGCCAAGCACAATTTGAAGCTGGCAATCGATACCATGCGTCAGATCGGCTAAAATCGCACACATCGCCAGGGGACTAATTAACCCCGCGTCAACCATCGCCATGAGTCCCATAGCTTGTGGCGGTGGTTGGCAACGATTCTTCAAACTATGGGCACGATCAGGAAGTGACATCATGGCGAACGATGCCGAAATGCGGGTCCGATTCAATCGTGTAATAAACGCGATTCGAGCGGTAATTGATTCGCTCACCGCTCGGGATGCAGCATGGGAGGAATTCAAAAAGGGTACTGCTGGAGTCTATGCGGAATCAGCTATGGCTTGCATTAATGCGAGGCAGGCGTTTGAGGATGAAATGCCAACCATGGATGCTCTGGTGATTGCCCTTCGAGACAATTGTTACAAAGACCCTACTTGGCCAGAGGACGGGGAGGACGATGCCAAAACACTTCGACTTTGTTGGTATTCCATCCACAAGACAATTGAAGCAGGCAAATCTTTTGCCCCAGACGATATTGGCGGGATGCGGAACCTTTGTGCAGCACTTGAAAGGGCGCGGGATTCCTCAATACCCATCGAACAACCACCTACACCAGAGCTACAACTAGCATTGCGTGGCAAGCCTAAATTGTTTGCACTATTCGAGCGACTGAGTTACCGCAGTTGGCAAACGATCGACGAAAGCGACGATCGGAACTTGCAACGTCTGAGCGGAATACTTTTGTCTCATCGCATTGAAATTGAACGACCGAGAGGCGAACGAATAGCCAGATTGAAAAAACTACTTAGTTGAGAATCATTTCCGACAAGCTTGTCGGGTTGTTTGTCGGCATCGCTCGCTACTCTTGCAATTGTTCCGAACCAATGTTCGTTTCAGTTACAGGAGTTTTTTTATGATCGACATCACAAGCGAAGATCTGATACCGTTCAGAGAATTGCCGGACCATCTAACAAAGCAGCCAAGCGGCAAGAAGTTGCATCTAAGCGCCTGCTATCGCTGGAAAAAACAAGGCGTTCAAGGAGTCCGATTAGAGACCGTTTTCATTGCAGGTTGCAGCTATTGTTCCAAGCAAGCTTTGAACCGTTTTTGGCAACGTGTTACGGAAGCACGGGACGGTAAATCTTGCCATCAAGGTAGCGTCACTCGCGCCAACTCATTTTCCGATCAAGAGCTACAGAAAGCCGGATGGTAAACGAGAACGCCAAAGGCTTGACCCTCTGGCGTTCTCAATTCTTCATCGCGCAACAACGCGAGTTCAGCAACACAACAACACAGGAAAATATACCATGGCGGCGAAGCCAGACAATACAACATTAGAACGACGTCATTTTTCAACGAGCAGACTACTCGACTTTCTATCTCGCAAAGAGTTGATCGCCCAAACAGGTCACCAGGTCCGAGAGTGGCCTTTGGTGTGCCTGAAGGAGCTGATGGACAATGCCTTGGATGCATGCGAAGAAGCTGGCATTGCTCCACGAATATCGATCGAAGTTGACGATACCACTTTGACCGTATCGGACAACGGACCAGGTATTCCGGCGAGTGTTATCGAATCCGTGTTGGACTACTCTATCCGTGTTTCATCGCGTGAAGCCTACGTTTCTCCGTCGCGTGGTGCGCAAGGCAACGCTTTGAAAACCCTGGTCGCGATGCCATTTGTTTTGACTGGCGGCGGGTCAGTGTATGTCGAGTCCCTTGGCATACGACACGAAATCAAGATCGCAGTCGACCGCATCCGACAAGTACCGAAAATCGACCACGTCCAAACAAAATCAGACGTAACGATCGGGACGAAAATAACAATTGAGTGGCCAAAAAAAGCTTGCTTAATCGAGAACGACGAAAACGCGAGTTCTTACAAATCGGGCGAAGGACGTAACGAAAAAGCTTGCTTAATCCTAAGCGCTTCAAAGTCTCGATTCTTACAAATTGCGGAGGACTATTGTTGGCTCAATCCGCATTTATCCCTGTCGATTCGTTGGGGCGATGACAATATCTCTGTTCAAGCATCGAATCCAACTTGGTCGAAGTGGCTACCTTCAATGCCTACTGATTGCCATTGGTATTCGGACGAAGAATTTGAAAGGTTGATCGCAGCGAATATCTGCCACGAGGACCGCCTCGTCCGTGAATTTGTTTCGGAGTTTCGGGGACTGTCGGGGACCGCTAAGCAAAAGATGGTACTTGAGTCCGTTGGGTTGGCCAGGACGAAGCTATCGGAGCTGGTCGTCGGTGACGCAATCAACACGAAGCTGGTGGGTAAGCTGTTGGCGGCGATGAAAGCGGCGGCGACGGCGGTCAAACCTGCGGCACTTGGCATCTTAGGCGAAGAGCATTTGCTACAGCGTTGTAGTGAAGCTGGAGGCGATTCTAAAAGCTTCAATTACAAAAAGGTGCTCAGTACTGAGGGACTGCCTTGGGCGCTTGAAACATGCTTCGCTTACTGTCCAGAAGAGGATAAGCCAAGACGCATCATTACCGGCGTGAACTGGTCGCCGGGTATCGTCAACCCATTCCGACAACTTGGAAGCCTAGGCAAGTCTCTCGATTCAATTTTGGAGCAGCAACGTGTAGGACTCGATGAACCAATTTTGTTCGTATTGCACATCTCATGTCCAAAAGTCAGCTACGCGGACCGTGGTAAGTCTTCAATCATCGTGGAGGAATAAAAAATGGATGCTCAATCAATTATCAATGCGGTCGAGAGTGTTACTAGGCCTTGGGCCAAGCAACGTAAGGCCGAAGAGCGTGGGTCGAAGCGCCAGCGAGTCTACTACTATTCCGATCGCGTGAACTTCACGGACATCGCGGATAAAATACTTCCAACAGCCTATCTACACGCAAGCGGTCAGGGTGCTTACACGGTTAGCCAGCGTCAACTTTACTACGCAGCTAGAGACGCATTCAGCGAGGCTACGGGGCGCGAAATTGATTATAGCTATTTTTCGCAAACGATTTTACGGCAATATCTGAACAGACATGACGTCGACTGGAAGATCACCGCCGACGCGCGAGGCACGTTCAGCATTCCCAACGGGTCATTCGAAAAAAGGGTACCAGTCGGTACGATTCAAATCGATGAGTATCTTGAAAGTGATCGGCATGCAATTAATGACGAGGATCTAGATGCGTCGATACCAATTGAGTGGCCATCTATGGCGGAGGGGCAACGATACGCTGCGGTACTCTACATTGAAAAGGAAGGCTTCGAACCGCTACTAAAGGAAGCACAAATTGCTGAGCGCTACGACTTGGCTATTCTTTCCTGCAAAGGGCAATCGGTTGTTGCAGCGCGAAAGCTGGTTGACAATGTGTGTGCAAAAGCAGGTGGCGTACCGTTGTTCGTAGTGCATGACTTCGATAAAGCTGGATTCGAGATTGCGGATTGTCTAACAGAAGTTTCGTTAGCTGCGGAAGCAACGGACCGAGTCGCTTACCGATTCGAGAACGAAATTAAGGTAATGGATTTTGGTCTGCGTTTGGTTGACGTCCAGAATTACGCTCTGGCGTCGGAGAGGTGTAAACGGAATTACGGGACCTCAGGCATGACAAAGGCGGAATGTGAATTTATGTCGAGCGGTCGCCGCGTTGAATTGAACGCATTCACCGCGCCGCAGTTTATTGAATGGCTTGAAGGCAAACTAAAAAAGCATTTGCCACAAAGATTGATTCCAGACGATGACGATCTTCTCGCGCGAGCATACCGCAGAGCGATAGCGGTATCGAAGATCAATTCACAATTGGAGAAGATCCGCAGCAAAGCACTTGAGGAGGCAGCAAGCGCCAGCATACCAAAGTCACTGAGGCAGAAGATCAAAACGGAAATGAAGAACGCGGGTGAGCCTTGGGACGTCGCTTTGTACTCGATTGCGGATTGCACTCCATGAATGGGACCACTGCCGCAGCATTAGAC
>JANMNR010000564.1:0-3069 GCA_031368325.1 Pirellula sp. | reverse complement strand
ACCGCAGCAGTTGTTTCGAGCCAAGTATTGTTGCACAAGCCGTTTGCCTTCATCGCGAGTGAACGACAATCCGTTTGCAAGCAGGTCCATGTTTACTTTGGCGTCGATAAACCGCGTGAGTGGAACCAACTCCCCCTCGTGCCGAAACGCTAACGACAATACGTGGCAATTGGGATGGGCACAGGGAAGCGGAAAAAAGTCTTCGTCGCAATAAAGTCCCTCGGATTGTTTGCAGAGCAGTTCGATGCAATCTGGAGTTGTAATGCGCTGTTCCAATTCCTCCGGCAGGAAGTGCCGCCCGCTATACGTCGCCGGCTGAAGACTTAGGCCGCTGATCCACGGACGTTCCCGAGCGACCTTCAATAGCTCGCCCATTTCATGTTCGTTGACTCCAGCTTGCAATGCACAAACCAAAGTGGCATGAAGGCCAGAATTGCCGATGTTTTCAAGGGCTCTGAATTTGATGTCGGCTAGGGGCTCGCCACGCAATGCTTGATGCACTTGATCCGAAACGCCATCCATTTGAAGGTAGATTTCAACGCGATCCCGGTGGCGTGCGAGTCGTTCGACAAAGGCAACATCCTTTGCAAAACGAATGCCGTTGGTATTGATCATGATGTAATCGATGGGCTTCGAAAGAGCGTAGTCCAGTATCTCCTCGAGTTGTGGATGCGTCGTTGGCTCGCCGCCGGAGATCTGTAACACGTCAGCTTTGCCCTCGGCACGGACCAAGGCGTCGATGGCCGCAAAAGCTTGCTGGACTGACTTATGCTTAAGACCAGGGCGACTGTCGGCGTAGCACAAGGGGCAGGACAAATTGCAGTTGTCGGTTATCTCCAGAACGGCCACGCAGGTGTGCTGTTCATGCTCAGTACACAATCCGCAATCAAGGGGGCAGCCTCGCGACGCTTCGACAAACGTCTTTTTCGGAAGCTTGGGTGGCAGTGCGTAATCATAGCGATCATACCATCGTCGATCACTGCAAATAAAATCCTCTCGCAAACCATGCGTTGGGCAACGCTTTCGAAAGTAGACACGTTTACCCCGAGCAATTATTTTTGCCGGGACGACGTCCAAACACTCCGGACATAGGCTTTGAGTGGTACCCAGAAAGGTATAGTTTCTCGAATCGAGCGTCGAAAGCTTTGTCACTACAAGGTTTCCGTTAGTCGTGCCGCCAATGTCATTTACCCTATCAATATAGCAAGTTGTCCATCGCGAAACTCCTTTGCCAGTTCCTTGCCACGCAAAACAATGGGGGAACTGATGTAAGGATTTCTAAACCAAGCCGTCAAACTCACGTTGGCATACTGCGGCAACCGTTTTTGACGTCTCGTTCTACTTTGAATTCCAGGAGCTATTGCTAATGAACCAAGAAGCGGTCTGTACAAAAGACGTGAATGGTGAGCGAACCTGCGACGAGGGAAAAGCCTGCCACCAATCCTGCCGTTTGCATTGGCCGTTGAGAATTGCTAGCGGCATAGTAATCGCGTTACTCTTGGCAATTTACAGCTTGGTGCTCTTTTTTTAGTGCGAGTATCAACCGCCAGCCTCGAAGTCTATATGCGTAAAAGCAAAAGAGGGTTGAAATCGCTGCAGACAGAAACAGCTCCCTGCGAAACACTCCCCAGGCTAAGCTGGCTGCCAATATTTCGTATCCGACGATCAGCATCAGCAAAACACCCCATCGAACAAGCCACATGCGTCGGCTCGTTGCAGTCCACATCGCGACCAAGCTTGGAACGGCAATCATGCTGACAAGCATCAGCAACCCCCTCCAATTGCTCGGCGTCGCCTTTAGCCAATTCATGGCAGGCGTCCATCGTGCAACCGTAAACAACAAAGCGAAAACGATGGTCAAAGAAAACAAGTCTCGCAGAGCAAGTATCGACGCATTTGATTTCGGTGTGTGAACGGAATCCTCCGCCTTCACAATTCGAAAGCCAACCCATCTCAGCAAAACCATCGCAAAAAAGTAAATCGCAATCAGAAACATCTCTCCAAACGCGAAATCGACCGGTTCCGACCGAAACCATGTGATGTCTACCAACAATCCGGCAACGATACCAAACGTCCCTACTAGGAGGAGAAGTAACGGCTGGAAACGAAGTGACCATCGCGTCTTTCCGAAAAACAACCAAGTCGTTGATTCAAGTATCCAACATCCAAAGATTCCGAAGCAAACGCAAAGCTCAAACTGAGTCTTGCTTCTGTACCAATTTCGAATGCAGCAGCAAGCTATGACGAGCCCAGAGCAGACTGCCATGTCCAGCCAACCATGTGGATGCAATTTGGCAGAGCCATGCAGCCAAACGAAGCACCAGATTCCAAACCCAATTGCCGCAATCCAACTGCACCGTTCAGACCAGATAAAGGGATCGAACTCCCGAATTAGTTCTCCCGACTTCAAATCATAAATGGAAATTCCATAGCTTCGCGTTGCAATGACCAACCGATTGGCCCCGATCGAAAAAGCCCTTGAATCATATTTGCTATCCGACGGACAATGCTTAAGCGGGACATCAAATCGATTCAATTCTTTACCGGTGCCCTCATCTAGAACAATACACTCCCAACCAAGCGGGGTATTGGTCTTCTTGCGCAGCGTGACTAGCTGTTGACCGTCAACGTTACGTGCAATCAATCTGGATCCATCAGGAACAGGAAGTGTCTTACTGGATACGATGTCGGTACAGCCCTTATCTGTCTCCCATATGATGGTTTGATCTATGGGCACCCCTTTCCTAATCAGCGACTTTTCGTCTATGTACTCCGCGATCAACTGGCCCGATTGTGTATCCCTGACTTCCGTCGTCATTCCGTCTACATGAAGACTTGCAAGGTATGAAGTTGAAGCAGACCAAATATGAACACAATCCTCCAAACTACTCCAACTGGCAATTTTATGAATCTTCGCTCCATCGAAAGTAAAGAGGGACTGTTCGCAAACGGAGTTTGGATTGGAACGGTCAGGTGCTTCCGAAAGCAGAATACTCTGTGTTCCATGGACTGGCTGAAACATAGTTCTTCTATCCAGCGAAAAAAGAACGGAATCTACCGCCACGCCAC
>JANMNR010000563.1:0-8539 GCA_031368325.1 Pirellula sp. | reverse complement strand
TCGATGATTGGAAACAATGAGTGCGGATGAGAGGATTCGAACCTCCACAGCCTTTCGGCCACTAGATCCTGAGTCTAGCGCGTCTGCCAATTCCGCCACACCCGCAACAAAACGACATGCTAGCAATAAAAACGCAAGTCGGTGGCAGGCCAAAAAGTTATCCGCAATCGCCAGCCCGGTCAAGTCAAAGGCAAAACCACGATGATTTCGGCCTTGTCGGCTGCTATAATGAAAAGCCGCTCCGATTCAATCCCTAAACTCCACAGCCATTTCGAGGCAGCCATGAAACTCCGACTCTCCCTCCTCCTTGGTTTTGCACTTGTTCTTGCGTTCGGAATCAGCAGATCCATCCGTGCGGTTGATCCCCCAAAATCGTCCGATGGTTCAGCAGCGTCCAAAAGTGGCGATGCCGAAAAGGACAAATCAACCGAAGAAGCCAACAAAGCCAAAAAAACCTCCGCCCTGAGTAAGTCAAAAAAAATGAGCGATCCATTCAATAAGCTGACCGCAGAAGAAGCCTACGTCATCCTGCGCAAGGGCACAGAAGCCAGAAACCGCGGGTACACATATTCCAAAGTAGTTGGAACGTATATTTGCAAACGCTGTAATGCCCCCCTCTACAATTCGACAGGCAAATTTGAAAGTGACTGCGGATGGCCGGCTTTTGACGAAGAAATCAAGGGGGCTGTAAGACGCCAAGTCGAAACGGATGGTACGGGGCGCATTGAAATCGTTTGCCAGAATTGCGATGGTCACCTTGGTCACGTTTTTCTTGGTGAGGGTTACACGGAAAAAAACACTCGCCATTGTGTCAATAGCATCTCCATCAAGCTCATTCCAAAAGGGAAAGAGCTTCCAAAGATGCTCAAGGCCGATGACGCGGGGAAGGAAACGACCACGACTCCCATCAAGAGTTCGGACGATTCATCACCAGTAAAAACTCCTGGCAAGTAGTCGGACGATGGTTCAGATTGCAATCGCCTAACGAGGCTTTCGCCCAGACAAGCTGGACGGAGGCCTTTTGGGATCGTTGATCGTAGGTGGACGCCGGCAGTTGCTGCCTCCACCAAGACGGGCAGATAGGCTAGGCGAGAGGTCGATGAATTCTTACCGTACGACGGACTGCCAAGTCCGCCGAAACACACGAGGGACAAGGGTGTCCATCGTACCGCCGGTAAATCTATATCTGTCGCTCGCCTTGTGCCACATTGCCAAACTCAATCTGCCGGATTTCTATTGCGGCGCCTGCGACCTCTTTTCTATAATCCGCGGGAAAACCATCGAAAGGTCTCCAAATCGATCGGTTTGAATGGAATCCACCCCAGAATCGAGTAGCGGACGATGGTTGATATGAAGAAGATCATTGCTTCAGTCGCAGTGGGAATGCTTGCCACCAACCACCATTGGGCGTTCGCTCAGCAGGATACCAATCGATATCAACCATATACGCCGACCGTTGTTGGCGGACTTCCGCCGGGCTCCAAGGGACTTGAACAGCCGGTTTATGTTGCTGAGCGTATGCCACCGAATCAGCCTGTCAAAGCAATTGACGGCCTGACCCCTGAATTTTTGACCGCAAGTAACTTGGGTTTTAATGAAGCCCAAGTGATTCCTTCGACGGATCGCATGAACCGATTCGAAGCAGGCATGCCGGTCGCGGTGGTCGGCGAAGAGTGGATACTCGTCGGTGACCTCTTCCCCCCAAACAGACTGACCGCAAAGATGCTTGGGCACAGCCAATTTGAGGTCCAGCTGCGAAAGGAGTTAATGGAGGTAGTAACTCGAAAAGCTCTAGCCCAAAAATTCCTAAACGACAAAGTCTCGGGCAAACCTGTCAAAGATCGCAAGGATGCCAAGACGCATATGAAGACACAAACGGCAAAAATCTTCCACCAAAAGTGGAAGCCGATGCAAATGGACAAAATGAATTGCATCTCCGACCTTGAATTCGAGGAGAAGCTGGCCGAAGCAGGAAAAACGCTACCCTCGATGATGCGAGACTTTGCAGAAAACACGTGGGCCCAAGAACACGTTCGTGAGAAAGTGCCGGAAAACCCTAACGTGGAACTGAGCGAGCTCAGCGACTACTTCAACGATCATATCGACGACTACAAACGCCCATCGCGCGTTCGATTCCAAATGCTCTCTGCCGACTTTGCTAAATTCCCAACCAAGGACGCAGCCTACCAAGCGATCGCTGACATGGGAAATCAAATCCTCCTTGGCGGAGCGCCCTTCGGCGCAGTCGCAAAACGACTGTCCACCGGACTTGGAGCCGCCGATGGCGGACTCTTTGATTGGACCAACCAAGGAGAACTCAAGAGCAAAGAAATCGACAAAGCAATTTTTGAAAACCCTGTAAAAGGGCTGAGCCAGATCATCGAAAGCAGTACTGGTTACCATATCGTCGAGGTGCTTGAACGCGAGCAAGCACGAACTCAAACATTTGCCGAGGTGCAAGCAGAAATACGAAAAAAACTCGTTGAGCAAAAAACCACGAAACTCCGCAGTGACTTCATCAAGAAAGTGCGTGAAGAAACCCCGATCTGGACCAAGTGGCCAGCGGACATCCCTGGATCTCAGGATATCATCGAGCTCCAAAAATAGCCGCAAATGGCAAACATGAAGATCCCTGATCAACTGAAAATCCGCACAGTAAATTACAAAAACCAACTTTGGTGCATCTTTTTGTTTCTGCAAATGGCGCTTGCAGTCAATGAGAATACCATAGCCAGGGAAAAGCCGAGCTCTGTCGCAGATGGAGAACTTCGAGCTTGCCAACTCGTCTCTGTGAATAACGCGTGGGCAGTAGGTGACCGGGGCCTCATTCTCTACTCTGGCGACGCCGGTAAAAACTGGGTGGTACAGAATGCACGATTTGACGCTGCCCTTTATGCGGTATGCTTCTCCGATGAACAAAACGGATGTGTCTTAGGCGGCACAATTGAGCCTTATTCGCATCGGAGCGTTGGCGTAGTACTCACGACCGCGGATGGTGGCAAAACATGGGAGTCGATGTCTACGGACCTACCTCGGTTGGTGGGCGCACAAAGCATTGGACCGGGACATGTATTGGCTTGGGGCGATTGGTCTGATTACTATCAGTCTGCCTTGTTTGAAAGTTTGGATGGGGGACGTACCTTTGCTGGACGCCCAAATACCTGCGGGCATATTCAATGCGCAGCGGTCGGCCCTGAAGGTGTTTTGGTCGCAGTCGATCGGGTCGGCAAAGTCTATTACACAGTAAACGGACTTGAATTCAAACCCGTTGAGTTGCCGCTAACTCCATTTGATCCGATTCGATTCTGTAAAGTCATCGAGGGCGTATGGTGGATTGGTGGCGAAGCTGGACAATTGTACCGTTCCCGCGACGCTATTCGATGGGAAACAGTGCGTCTTCCAGGCAATCCGGCCGATCGTGCGCTTTACTCACTCCACGATGCCGGTGGAAATGGTAAACAGATTTGGGTGGCAGGAAACCCCGGCAATGTCGTTTGGACCTCGCGTGACCAAGGCAACACTTGGTCGGTCGTCACCACCAACAATCGAACCGCGATCAATTCCATCTCCGTATTAAACGAAAACCTATTGCTGACTTGCGGTCCGATGGCCAGCGTTTTCGCAAGTCGCAACGGAGGCAAGGCGTGGTGGCCACAACATGAATCGGGTTCTCGCAATGCCGTCCTCAATATTTCAAGTACCTGCACGGGTGTCGCCTGGGACTTGATGGCAAACGTCATTCATGAGAATCGAAGGCATGCCTCCGCGCTGGTCCTCCATGATCAATGTTTCGAGGAGCGTTCCGGTTTACTTCCAGAATTAGCCTCGCGTTTCGAAACTGCTGGTAAGTCGTTAGGTCTCGCTCAAGCTCGACTGTTGGCGAGTATGCCGGTTGGCAACCTCTATTCCGGAGTCCGAGAAAGCGATCTTGGTTACTACTCGGATGCGATTCCTTCGAAGCAAACAAATGCGATCGCAATCTCCGACGCATCTCCTCTCATAAAGCGATTGGTCTTTGAAATTAGAAATGCGAGACCTGACGTTATCGTCTCCAACTGCAGTGTGACTGGCAATGCGTTGGAGGCAAAATCGGCAAATGCAGTTGAATGGGCTTCCGCGATTGCCGCAAGAAAAGACTTCAGAGTCTTCTCCGACGCGAGCGGAATTCCCGAGGACGCTTGGGAGCCACAGCGAGTCCTAGTGCGTAGCACCAACTCAGGCTTGCAATACTCATCATCCATGCTCATGAGTTCGAATGTAGTCTTGGGGAGCGTGATGACTGCGATCAAGCCACTGATTGAGGTTCGCGGCTCTGAATCGATCGCCGAAAAACGTTATTCGTATAGAACGTCTGGACCACGGGGGGTAGCGCTTTTTGACCCGCCTCTCAAAGGAGTTCTTCTCGATCAAGCGACTCAACTCATAGAGCGGGCAAATAGCCGGCCGCGACTCACTACAGTTACCGCGACCAGTCAATGGTTCGGTTGGAAGCAACTGATAGATTCCGAAACGGGGAATCCACTTACCCCAGACCGTGTCTGGGACAGCAAAGTGCGAGCAGCGGCAAAAGAGGTTTCTACCGCGTACGTTGCCCCGGTGCTATTTGAAACAGCCGTTCAATGCCGCCGTGCCGGCCAATGGAATCGCTGGCAAGCGGCTTTAGAGTTTCTTTTGGAACGCGATAACCAGTCACCTGTCGCAGAAGCGGCTTACTGGGAGCTCATGATGCATACCGGCAGCGTTGAGGTAAAACGCTTATTGGCAAATCAGCTACAAACGTTAGAACAGCGCAATCAAGAAGGTTTGGGTACCGCAGCTACCACCCTTCAGCAAGCATCTCCATTCGCAAGACAGCAACAGGATGTGTCCTCGGTCCAACCTGCCTCTTTTTCCAATTCTGTCCGAAGGATTCCTATTTCAACGGACCGCAATTTGAACGAATTTACAAGACTTTTTGCAAAGTGGCCGGACTCGTTCGCGGCTCGACGCACCGATCCACGTTGGAGTTGGCTGGTGGCGTCCCGCTATCGTGAAATGCAACAGCGAAATGAATCGGCAAACGCGACAGTTAATCTCAACCGCAGCTATGCCGATTTTTGGCCCTCCCTGTCACCTTACCTCTCGAGTTGGAACCAAGTAGCCAAAGCCGAGCGCAATCTCTATGACCAGCTATCTGCTCCACCGCCATTAACCGCTGCTCAATTGCAAAAACCCATTGCATTGCCCGCCGGTAGAACACCAAGAATGTCTTGGACAAGCGAGCCCCCATTTTTGGATGGACGAGCCGATGAGGCTTTTTGGCAAACAGCAACCCTAGTCGAATTAAGGGATCCATGGGCCGCTTCGACAAGCCGCACGACCCAAATCAAGCTAGCGCACGACAATAGATACTTGTACGTGTTCAGCAATGCTCCCTCAACGGCGAGCAACAACATCACCAAAGATCGCAAGAGCGATAACCTCAAGCCGGACATCGATCAGATCCAGCTTCGACTAGATCTTGATCGCGACTATGCGAGTTGGTTTGACTTGCGTTGGTCGGCAACAGGTGACTTGCACGATTCCGTCAACGATATGGTGCAGTGGAATCCTGCGTGGTCCATTGCGATGACCCACGATGCCACTTCGTGGTCTGCGGAGATCGCTATTCCTCTAGAACAACTCACTGTGGGCAGCGATATGACATTCGAAAAATGGACAGATCGGGTTTGGGCTCTGAACGCAGTGCGGTATGTCCCGGGTGTATCGACTCAAACAAGAACGCCATACCTTTCCGATCGCGTTTCATCTGATGACTGGTTCCTCTTGGACCTGGCAGCACCACGGTCGACGCAGCCCTAAAGCGCTTGTCACCTTTTTGGGCTTGTTGCGCACCGCAGCTTTAATCTATATGCCTAAGTTGTTGGAAATAGTTTTGTCCATCATCGCTACCCACTCGCACCACTGTTTCAATCGAAATCGATTTGATGTTAGGCCGAAGATACCGAAAAAAAGAAATCGTACGCATTGATGTAGATTGGCTATTGGGTGAGTCCACGAAACCATCCACCCGTGATTTCTCGTGGTTTAAGCGTGCGATTATCTGCCTGACGTTCGTCTCACTTTTTGTGTGGAGTTGGCCTTACGCCTCCAAAGCGTGGCTCAAGTGGGAATGGCAACAGCAACTTGCTCAACTTTCAGGAAAGCAATCCGACGATGTCTTGCCCATCATGCTCGCCCTGAAAGAGCTCAATCCAACCGAGGTCGAACCAGTGGCAGTGCTTCCGCCAAACGAATCTCCGTCGATCGCGATGGCTCCAATGGAATCCGCTTCGATCTCAGCAAAACCAGCAATCGCACAACTATCGGATACTTACGTTGAGGCTCCACAGATAGCTAAACTTGGGCAAGCAAGCCCTAACACTCGAATGCGTATCAACGATTCAGGATTCGATGACTCCAACACGCTCGACCCACCATCGCTTCGGCCGCTTGAAAATTTGTCGACGAATTTTGGTTCCCAATCAAACGACAACGAAACTTTTCCGACGAGCATGCGCACGCCGATGGACCAAGCTTCGTCTAGCGTCGTGCGTCAATTGCCAAACCTTAGTCTCACCATTCCAAGAACGGTCAACAAAGCCATCGTTGTTCCAGCACCTGCCATTTCGCCTGAACCGATCGCAGAAATGACCCCGAACTCTGCCTCTGCAAACGTGATTCAGCAATCGCAAGAATCGACCGCCATTCGAGGCATAGAAAAACTGCCTGTCGAAAAACTATTGCCATTGCTCAACAGCGTTCAGCCACGATTTGTACAACAAGCCTTTGACGAACTCGCACGCCGCGGCATGCGTCCCCCGCAATTCGAGATAGCAATCGCACTGGCGAATGGGGATGTCAAGCAACGGCTAGCGGCGATGGACGCTATCGCACGTGATCCAAATTTTGAAGATTCGCTTGCATGGTTGGTGTGGATGGCAGAAAGTGCAGATCTCGATGTGCGTCGCCGTGCGGTAGCACTGCTGGGATCGATGACCGAACCAAACGCTCGGCGGAAACTCCGCATCCTCCTCGCAAAAGAACCAGACGGCCCCGTCGCGGACCAAATCAATCGAGTTTTGTTAGCCTCCGGAACCGCATCCATCAGCGTTCGATGAAGGACATAAGCCATAATGCCAAGCCAGACAAAATGCATGCGACACCATTCGTTCGTATCGGCACTGCTCGTTGGTGGTTCGTTCGTTGCCTTTGGGCAAGGCCTTCGGGCTGACAGTCCTAACGCCACACCGAAAGCAAAACAAGTTCCGTCGTATATCGCGGCTCATTTTGACAAGCCAAAAGTACGATCCGTCAACACGAATAAAGCGACCGTCCGTTCCGGGCCATCGGAAAAATACTACGCGACGTCAACCCTACCAAGCGGCGCCGCGGTCGATGTCTACATGGAAACATCGGACGGATGGTCTGGCATTCGGCCGCCGGCGGGTAGCCATGACTGGATCCCATCCAACATCGCTTACCTACTGCCCGGTGGCAAGACTGCCGAAATCATCAACGACAAGTCGCCTGCTTGGGTCGGCAGCGATTCCGGAAGTGTCTCCGAGTTCATGTGGCAAACGGAACTGGCAAAAACGCAGCAAGTGCAAGTGCTGGGCGAAGAACTGCAAATGACAGATGATGGAAAGAAGCAGCTTTGGTATCGCATCGCCCCACCCCAGGGCGAGTTTAGATGGGTAAGGACCGCTCAACTTTCGGACACAGCTACAACACGTTCCAAAGATCAAGCTGTTCAGCTCGCAAGCTACAGCGACAACTCAACTACAACTCTCGTTTCAATTCCGGGTTCCGGCGGGCCTGCCCCTCAGTCTGGCAAGGTCGTTTGGTCCGATGAGCAACAAGCGTTTGCTCAGGTTGAAAAGCAAATCCAACAGGAACAATCGCAGATCCAAAGCAAAATGGCAGCGGATGGAATTCGAGTGAAAATCGATTCACCTGCGATGGAGGTGAAAACTCGAGGTACACCAGCAATGCTGATAAGCAACCCATCTGCTCCAAAGCAGGATTCTCAGCCGGAGCCTGAGTCTATCCTAGTGGAGTCCGAGGAACTAACAGTGGAGGCACCAACCCCTACCCGCGTTCGTCCGATACCGACTCGTTCCAATGCGCTTCGAACCAAGAACGCAACCCAATCAGCCGAACATCAAGTAGATGGCCAACGACAATGGGAAGCCATGCAATCGGCGGACCCAAAGATGCGAATCAAGCCGATGAGCAGTTTGCTCGGCCTGATTGGATTCAGTGTCATCGAAGCGGAACGTGCACCTGTTACCACCCAAATCGCGCAGCAATACCACACGACCCCATCGCAAGGAAACATCAGCAGGATTGGTCCGATTGGCAACAGCCGTCTCGATCGTTTGCCCCGACCTGGTCACCGCGGACCATCCATGTCCCTTCCACCGGGTAGCTCCACATACGACAGCTCTGGATACGATAATCCGCAGTATGAGCATGCGGAGATCGAGGGATCTCCGAGCTGGAACGCAAGCGGCAGTCT
>JANMNR010000560.1:0-15707 GCA_031368325.1 Pirellula sp. | reverse complement strand
GTTTTCGTGGATGGCAAAGGTGCAAGCGCGAACGTGGTCGGTGATTCGGCGCAGACGTCGACCGTTGTCGCTTTCGTATTGGTAAGGAACGCCACAAACCTCGGAAGCCGCTTGAACAATCGGCATGAGGATATCGATGTGGAAGTTGGTAGGAACGTTTTGCAACACGCTGGCTGTTCGTTCCATCCCCATGCCCGTATCGATGTTCTTGCTGGGCAACGGACGGAGATTATCCGGTGGGTTGCCTACGCGATTGAACTGGGTAAAGACGAGGTTCCAAATCTCGACGGTCTTGCCGGAGTCGAGCGTGTAGTATATTTCACTACAGGGACCACAGACGCCATCTGGACCTTGGCTCGGAGCCGAAGCGGGCCAGAAATTTTCATCTTCTTCGAGTCGGCTGATTCGCCCAGTGGGTAGGCCGATCTTTTCGTTCCATATCTTGAACGCTTCATCGTCATCTTTGTAGACGGTTACGGTTAATCGCGCTGGATCGATACCAAGCCATTTTTTATCCGTGAGAAACTCCCACGCCCATGCTACAGCTTCGTTCTTGAAATAGTCGCCAAAGCTGAAATTGCCGAGCATTTCAAAAAAGGTATGGTGGTACGCGGTACGTCCAACATTGTCGATGTCGCCGGTGCGCAAGCATTTTTGGCAAGTGGTGGCTCGAGTAAAGTCGAGTTTGACTTTGCCGAGGAAGTGGTCCTTGAACTGGTTCATCCCAGCCGGGGTGAAGAGGACGGACGGATCCCAGGTTGGAACGAGCACATCGCTGGCTTGGCGATGGTGACCTTTGGATTGGAAGAACGTCAGGTATTTTTCGCGTAACTCGTCCGTTTTCATTGTGCGATGCTTGGAAAATTGGATGGCAATGACAAAAAGTGTTCTTGCTATGAATTTACACTTAGACACGCATTTCGCGTAGCCCAGCCCATGAAAACGAAAAAGCCTCGGATAAACCGAGGCTTTTTCAAAACTCTACAAAGTCCACGTACCGAAAGTTACTTGGCTAGCTTATCGCCAATCGACTCTTCTTCGACTTTGGTGCTGGCTGAATTGTATTTGTTGTAGGCAGCGACTCTTTCTGCTTCTTGGGTTGCAATAGCGGTCAGTCTCATAGCCGCTTGCACTTCAAAGCCAGAGAAAAACATTTCGACGCCGGTGTAGTCCGATACTCGGCGAGGCTTGCGAACCAATTCTTCCCACGTAAGACCGTTTGCGACGTGCCATGCGGCTGCTTGTGCTGTGTTTTGGCTGACTTTGCCTGCCGCAAGCGCTTTGCACAACTCTTCGACAACTGGCGAGTCATTTACTTCGGCGAGTCGGACCACTTTGTACTTCATACGTGGATTTGGGTCCGCTTTTCCATGGTTAAGGCAAAGTGTAGCCACGGTCATTTTGCGTGGAACATCTGCGTCGACACGCATCATTCCACCCATTCCGCCGCCGCCCATTCCGCCCATGCCACCGCCGCCCATCATGCCACCACCGCCCATGCCGCCCATGCCACCGCCGCCCATGCCGCCGCCCATACCTTGGCCGCCACCGCCCATGCCGCCCATGCCACCGCCGCCCATGCCGCCCATGCCGCCGCCGCCCATGCCACCCATTCCGCCGCCGCCCATGCCACCCATTCCGCCGCCGCCCATTCCCATCATGCCTTGAGCCAGAACGGGAACAGCACCGAAGGTCGCAGGTAGGACAACGTTGATGGGCTCATTGCTCTTGTTTTTGAAAATCAGGTTGGCTTCTTTCGCATCTTTGCCAATGTAATCGACGGTCAAAAGACCCTCTTCCATGGCTTGGAACATCTCGACGGTTTTCGCTTCGACCTTACGAGAGCTGCGTTTTGCCGCTGTTTTGGTTTCTGCCGAGGTCGATTTCACGCCACTTTCAGGGCTGTCGTCGCCACGAAGAATGGGGGTGGCCGAGGAAAAAGCAATTGCCATAACCAAGAGACTTGTAAGTTTCCGTTTCATAACCACACCCTCAAAACCCAATGAAATTCTAAAAATTCAGATTTGCGGAACGTTAAAAAGCTACGGGAGCCATACTAAATTTTTTTACTCGCATGGAGCAAAAAAATGACTTGAAAATTGAGCGACAATTACCGCACCATTAACTTGTCGTTACTGGTTCACTACTTACGGTACACTCCGAATCGTCAAATTCCAATCGTCTTGATGCTAATTTGTTCGGCCAAATGGTTTTTTTTCTTTTCGCGTTCGATTTTTCGGGTGAGATTGAACCAAATGGATCATTGGGAGCGATTCGTTCGCGACGCCGAATGCAAAATTCCAGGTGAAAACTGAGCTAGAAGAAACCGCCTCCTCCTCCTCCTCCTTGTCCTCCGCCTCCAAACCCCCCTCCACCCTGTCCGCCACCGCCGAAGCCACCTCCGCCCTGACCGCCTCCTAGCCCACCCCCCAAACCACCTGCTCCACCGCCGAAGCCTCCTCCGCCGCCGCCAGAGACAATAGGGACGACGAGATCGCCCACGGGGTAAACGCGGACGACGTTCGCAGAAGTCCTCTTGCTAGTGATTCGCATGACTTCGTCCTCGATGACATAAGTTAGCTGCAACGGCTCCAGGACCAGCTTGAGGGCGGAACGAAAGGATATGTTGGGCAGTTCAAGCGTTATCGGCTCGTCGGCGGTGAGGTTTTCTTCCTCGAGTGCCTTATCATCGATAACGATGGGGATGTTGTGGGTCTCTCGAAAAAACTTTATTACCGCCGATAGCGTCGTGCCATTGAACGATACATCGGTAGGTTCCTTAAGTGCGCGGTATATCTTTTGTTCGGATGCTTTACCACCGGACAAGTCGATCGATCCGTATCGCTCGATGCGTCGAGCACTGAGCGCTTGCCAAACGTCGGCTGGGGGATAAGTCAGTGGGGGTTCGTCCACGAATGGAATCAGCAGTTGTTCGTTCAGGTAAAGCGAATCCACGAACGCTCTATTGCGTTGACTGACGGCATTTTTAATCAACTGTTCGTTGGCGACCATATTCGACTCGATGTTGGTAACGAAATCGATAGTCGAGTTTCGGTCGATGGCGGTGATCTGTGGTGCGATCTCGTTGTTAGCAGCGGAGAAAAGCTGCTGCGCAATCAACGAGTTGTAACGCTCTACCAGCTGCTGGACAGTCGAGTTTCGACGTTCCCTTTCTGCGATCAGTCTCTTCGAAGCTGACTGGCTCGACTGAACTGCTTCGTTTCGAGCGATCTGCTCTTTGGACGTGGCCTCCGCCCTGGCGGCGGACTGAATCGCAGATGAAACACGAGACTCCAGCCTGGCTCTCTCCGCTGAATCCAATTCGCCCGCCCGTCGTATTTGGCCCTGCAGTGACTTTAGTGATAGCTTGGTTGCAGTAGGGTCCTTGCTGTCGCGAGCTGCCGCAAGTTCGCTTCGAACTTGGGCTTCCAATTGCTGGGCAGCCACTTTGCGAAGCCCCTCATCGTCGGCGAGCAAGTCGGCTGCATTAGATAGTTCGCTGAGCGTATTACGTGAAGAGTCGCCCAACGGCCCGCCAGCTTGCGACGACGTCGTTTGCGCAATGCCTTGCGAACCTAAACAAGCTGAGATCAACGTGGAAATGATCCATCCGCGTCGCTTTAGAAATCGATTTTTCATAATCTCACATCCTAAGTTTGACAGAAGAGAATTCATCGAAAAGTGTTGGCTATGTGTACACGACTGAGCAGGCAATCGTTGCATCACAGGTCCTGTTTAATGACCCTCCATGGGGAGATCGTCACGTTTTGGGCCGGGAAGGAGATTGTTGAAATCAAACGCGAAGGTTCTAAAACAGTCGCTTTACCGGATAGAAAATAGAGGGCGTTATCCTAAAGAGAATTTAAAACAACCAAACTACTTCTTGGTCGGCTTATCGTTTACGGAATGGTAAGAGACCTGTTCGTTGGCATACTTCTTCTCGAGGACCTTTACCTCAGTCTCTACCAGCTCGGAAAGACGCATGGCTGCTTCGACTTCGAATTTCGAAAAAAACAATTGGACTCCCGTGTAAGCGGAGACGACTCGAGGTTTCCGAGCTAACTCTTCCCACGTTAGGCCGTTCGCGACATTCCAGACGGCTGCTTGCGCGACAGTTTGACTAACTTTTCCCGAAGCCAAGCCGCGGCAAATCCCCTCGATAACTAGAGAATCGTTGACCTCTGAGAGACGAACAAGTTTGTATTTCATTCGCGGGTTAGGGTCGGCTTTGCCATGATGCAAACAAACTGTGGCAACGGTCATTTTGCGAGGTCGGTCGGGTTCGACTCGGAAAAAACCGCCACCGCCACCCTGGCCGCCGCCGAGTCCACCGCCGCCCAAACCACCACCACCAAGTCCACCTCCACCAATGCCTCCGCCACCAATGCCGCCTCCACCGCCGAATCCGCCGCCAACTCCTTGTCCGCCTCCGCCTCCCTGTCCGCCTCCGCCAAAGCCACCGCCTCCTATACCTCCACCTCCCAGTCCACCCCCACCGAGGCCTCCGCCGCCCAAGCCTCCGCCTCCGCCACCGCCGAATTGAGCCAATACGGGAACGGCACCGAACGTCGCTGGCATAATCAGGTTGACGGGCTCATTGCCTTTGTTCCGAAAGAAGATGTTGGCTTCGGTCGCATCCTTGCCAATGAATTCGACGGAAACAAGCTCTTGTTCCATGGCGTCAAACAACTCTACGGTTTTCGCTTCTGACTTGGCTGACTTGTTCGATTTCTTAATCGTCGTTTTAATCGTTGAATTCGGTTCGCTGCCCGCGGTGTTGTCATCGCCCTTTAACACTGGACTTACAAATGACAGTGTTAATGCCATCGAAAGAAGGCGAGATAGTTTCCGTTTCATGCTCAAAACCCTTATTGCGAATAAGTTGTAAGACTGGAGGCTTCATTGGAGTTGGAAGCCCGACTCGAAGAGCTCGAATCGTCGGGTTTAACAAAAGCAAACCTCGTGCCGGCGACTGGGTGTTGCCTGGGAATCGCTTGACTCCAGCCTTTCCTCATTCCTTTTTTGTGCTTTTTCATTGGGTTTTATGCTCGGAGGCGTGTTTGTTTTTGTTTGCGATCGACTGTCGTTTGTTTCCAAACGGTCAGGAGCCGAATAAGCGACGTTGCAAGAACGTAGCAGTTTGCTACCTTTTCCTGTTCAATCACGCGTAGTGCGCGAAAAAAGTATCGAACTCTTATGTTTAGGAATCCACCATGTCCATGTTTGTCGGCGAATCATTAGTAGGCGAAGGAAACGAAATTGCTCACATCGACTTGATGATTGGCAGCAAGGATGGCCCAGTCGGAACAGCCTTTGCAAATGCGCTTGCGACCCAAAGTAGCGGTCACTCCAACCTGCTTGCCGTTCTTGCTCCGAATGTCGCGGTTAAGCCGTCGACCGTTATGATCACCAAGGTAACGATCAAGGGAATGAAGCAAGCGGTCCAAATGTTTGGCCCTGCCCAAGCCGCAGTTGCAAAAGCTGTTGCTGACAGTGTTGCAAGTGGCGTCATTCCAAAGGATCAGGCCGAAAATCTTGTTGTTGTCTGCGGAGTGTTCATTCACCCAGCAGCAGCCGATGACAAGAAGATCTACGACTACAACTACGCAGCAACGGTCGATGCCATCTCAAGTGCGATGAAGGGACTTCCGACCGTGCAGCAAATGTTGGATAAGAAGGATACCGCAGCACACCCATTCAAGGGATTCTAAGCTGCTCAGTCGTGCTTATGCATCTGGCACAAATTCACCAGCTTACGCGTTTCGCAAGCTAGCCATTCCACACGGAAACCACTAGCTTGCGCAGCGTGTTCATTAAAACACGCTGACACGCCGTTTGCTCCGTAAGATGATTTGAATCCCCTGGACATGAAAACAGGGCTCGGCAGTAGCCATGCGAGAACAAAGTTGATTCGATACCAAAAAAGAATGCTCCATGACGATTCGAAATGACCTGAAGATTCTCTACCATTTGGTCCTGCGACCCGTTCGTGGCAAAGACCACGCAGAGCGTATGGAGAGCTTTTACTCAGGGCAGGCTGAGGGGTATGACGATTTCCGCAAGCGATTGCTTCAAGGACGAGAGCATGTTTACCAAACACTTGGACAATCGAATCCTGGAGTTTGGGTCGATTTCGGCGGAGGAACTGGCGCCAACCTCGAGTTCATCGGACCTACTATCACTACCATCCCGAAAATTTATGTTGTCGACCTTGCGACTTCCCTGCTAGGGATAGTCAACAAACGATGCGAAAGAAACGGCTGGAAGAATGTTGATGCGGTAACGGGCGATGCGACCGTTTGGACGCCTCCTGAGGGAAGTGCCGATGTTGTGACATTTTCCTATTCACTGACGATGATCCCTGACTGGTTTGCGGCGATTGACAATGCCATTCGCATTCTAAAGCCGGGCGGTAGGTTGGGCGTAGTGGATTTCTATGTGTCTCGCAAGTTTGCAGCTGAGGGGCTTAAGCGACACGGATGGAGCACGCGCTCCTTTTGGCCGACCTGGTTTGCAACGGACAATGTCTTTCCAAGTGCAGACCACATTCCCTACTTGCAAAACAAGCTCGAAACATCCATGCTCAATGAGCATCGAGCAAAGGTCCCCTATTTGCCGTTGCTCAGGACTCCATATTATCAATTCATAGGCGTCAAGCGTTAGGTTGACTTACCGTGCCATTTGATTTCGTGTGTCCCCACTGTCATAATCGAACGCGGGTACTCGATCGATATGCCGGCCAATCCGGTCCATGTGCCAGTTGCGGCAAAACCGTTGTGATGCCCCACTACAATGCTCAGGGAGTTTTGGTCCCGACGATTTCTTTGCCATCCGCCCCAAATCCAGCACGTTCCGATAAGAAGAAACGGGGATGGATGCCGGTAATCGTTGGCACAGCAATGGTTTGTGTCGTTGCGTTTTTTTGCGTCATCTCCGCGAGCTTTCTTTGGCCGCGTTTTCGACAAAGCTTGCAACGATCCTCGCAGGGACGCGATTTTGAAAACATGCAACTCCTAGCGAGGGCACTCAATGAATATTCAGATCGCTATGGCACTTACCCAACACCCGTCGTTGTTGACTCGGCGGGTAAGCCACTTTATTCGTGGCGTGTTCTGATTCTGCCTTTTCTTGGGCATGACGAACTTTACAAGCGATTTGATCTAAAGCAACCTTGGGATAGTGTGGCAAACTCCAATTTGCATCGGGAAATGCCCCCCGAATTTGCGAGCCCCAATTCTTTGGATGCAACTGGAAACTACGAAACAAACTATGTATTGATCACCGGTGCGGGCACGTTGTTTCCACCTGCGGGCCCAATGTCGCCAAAGAACATCGACCAACCCACCTTGTTGCTCGTTGAGACCAAGAACAACACGACTTGGTGCGCACCTGGAGATATTGACATCGGTCGCAGCTTTAAGGTTGGCAACAAACCGATGGTCGATGTTGGGGGACTTCATCGAACGAGTTTTACAGCCATGACGGTCGATGAAGACTCCTTTCGAATTCCGACCGATGTTCCTCTGACAGTGCTCAATGCACTTGTCTCTCCTAATGGCGGTGAGAACGTACAAACGGCGTCGTTCAAAGACTAGTTGCTGGCCTTTCACTTCTGGCCAAAGCAGAACACGCTCCCTTTTTCGGTTGCGACGATCAGTCGTCCATCGGCGGCGGCTGGCGAAGCGAGAATTTGGCCAGACATCTGGTAGGCCCAAGTCTCCAAGCCGGTCTCTAAATCGATCGCCACAAGCTGTCCGTTGGCTGCACCGACCCAGGCCCGCCCATCGCAAATAATCGGCGACCCGTCTGAGCGCTTTTTGAGGACAGACTCCCAAAGGACTTTGCCATTTTGCAAGTCTAGTCCTAGCACGCGTCGATTTTGTGTTGTGACAACCGCAATGCCTTTGAGTTGTCCATTTTCAAACGTTCCCTGTGCGGCAGGGGAAGACCGAATGTCGCTGGCCTGCGCTGAGTCTGAAAAAGTCCAAAGTATGTTTTGCGACTCTACATCGATTGCAAGCACGTTGCCGCGTTGCGTAGGAACGATAGCAATCTGACCAACCATACTCGGCGTGCTAGCGGTCGGTGATTGGAGGGGAACCCCCTCGCCCACTTCCTTGCCCTTAACTAAATCGATTTTATGCAGCTGGCCATCGCAACCAGCGAGGAGCGAAAAAGTTTTCCAAATCGTTGGCGAGGATTTTAGTTGGTCGCCCGTTTCGTAATTCCATTTGGGTTCGCCCGTCTTGAGGTCGAGCGCAAACATGGTTCCCCCATCACTCGTCAACAGGACGTTGTCCTCAAAGAAGTTGCCACCCGACGCGACTTGCTGCTCAAGCTCACGGGCCCACTGTTGTTCGCCGTTCTTTGCGTCGAGCGAGTAGACCATCCCACTAAAGTCGCCGATTACCACGCTCCCTTGGTTGGCGGCTGCTGCAGTGACGAAGCCGTCCTTCTTTTTGACGGCCCAAATTCTGTTGCCCGTGACGAGGTCTATCGCATGTACAGTCCCGTCGAAGTCGCCAACGATGACTTTGCCGTCGTAGATAATCGGCGTTGCCTCGAAGCCGGATTTATCCGACTCCGTTTTGTATTCCCAAAGGACCACTGGTTTATCTGGCAATTTGCCATGGGCAGTCGCTGTCGACGCCGAGTTCCCTCGACCGACTGGCCAATCACATTGACCGACGGAAACCAAATTGCTTGCACCAAGCAACCCAAGCAGCCCAATTATCAGCTGACGGCGCCAAAAACAACGTAATCTCAGCAAGGTGATCATGAACGAAACTCGTTTTAGCGAAGGCAGGGCTTACTCATTGTCGCGTCCAATTCTATGCGGAAATGAAGCGTGGGCAAAGCATTACCGAAAATTCATGCCAATTTGACCTGGATGTGTTGCCCGCTAGTTTGGTACTGTCCAACCCGGTTATGGTCGCATTCAATGGCCCAGGGATGGATTCCGTGGACGACAATCAATCAAGCAATCAGTCAGCTCGAATGGGCCTTTACCTCATTCCAATTGCACTTTCAACTGTGGTTGGTTGTGTGGATGGTCCGTTGTATGAACTAAAGAAGCTGAACCCCGTTATCCAGAGTCAATGGAAGCAGGACAGGGAGCGCGGCCCTGTTTACTCTCAGCGAGTCGAAGAGATGCGATTGGTGGCACGCCGGCTTCCATCCATGCAACCGGACGAGCAAGCAAAGTGGGTTGACACGATAAGCTCGATTCTTCAGACGGAAACAAGTCCCGATCTTCGACGCGAGGGAGTTCTAGCTTTGACGGAAGTCATTCAGCTACCGCTCGCCGCTGAAGCTATCATGAAAATGTCGAAGGACCAAAACGATAAAGTTCGGCTCGAGGTCTCCAAGTCCCTTCGCAAACAAACCACACCGGAATCAACGCAAACCCTCTTGGCGATGGCCACGTCCGACAAGAATGAGAGCGTTCGCTTGTCAGCGGTAGAATCCCTTGGGCCACATAAATCGGAAGACGTGAAGCAGTTCTTGGCCAAGCAGCTAAGCGACAGGTCACCCGCCATGCAATACTCCGCCTCGTTGGCCCTCAAGGATTTAACTGGCAAAGACTTCAAAGGCGATGTTTCTCTTTGGAAACGGTACCTCAATGGAGAGAACGTTGAACCAAAAGAGCCGACGCTTTACGAAGCCATGCAGCATTACATCCCGTTCACGCGATAGACGCAATCGCATCAACAGCACAACAGACCACTCGGGACAGTTAAAATTTTCCGATTTTAATGATTGGTCTAGTCGTAGCTCTCCCGCCGATAGCATCACTATGTCCACACAAGTTTAAGAATCATTCGCTTAAGATTGGTGTCAGGGAACTATGCGGTTGAAGTTTCGTCGAAGTCATTACTCCTGTTTTGTTTTGCTTGCATTTACCTCTGTATTTACAGATGATTCGCAATGCCTTGGCCGACAAGACAAAAACGCCGAGACAAAAACCAATGGTCTTCGATTGGTTGACCCAACCGGCTCTCCGACTCCTTTAGGTCGAACCGATTCACCCTCAACCACGCCTGCCATAAATTCAGACAGCCCGCCCAAGATCGACTGGAACAGTGTCGATTTACCACCAGATTCGTCCGGGCCGGAAAAGGATAGTGTTCTCTTTATCGGTTCCGCGACTACGCGATTGGCAAGTGCTGATGATTCCGCGTCACCCTTGTTCGCCGTGGCTAGCACCCCTGACGAGCTCGATGTCGAAGTAGCGATTGCCTCGTGCCTGGCCATGAAAATTGCTACTGCCACCATGTCACATGCGTCACCGTTTCTCTGGTGGACTGCTGGACCCACCACGAATTGGATTCCAACCGATCCAATCGAGGCAGAACCGACTGAGAATGAGTCCCTGCAATCTGAGATGATTGGGAGCGAGACAATTGCAGATGAGGCCTTGAACTCGAAAGCATCCTTGCATGAAAGCCAAACAGAAATGGCAGTTGGCGAACCTCCTCGAATGAAGCAACTGGTTGAGACTCCGGCTGTCGAAATAGTGCCGTCAAAACTGGCTGAGAATGTCACTAGCGAGCCTAAAATACCAACAGCCAAAGAGTTGGCAGACACGTCACCACGCAAGCCCTCACCGCGGGCCGTTAGGATTCCATTTGAAAAAGAGCCTGTCGACAACAAATCGACTGCCGAGATCCCAACACCTCGAAACGGGCCATCTGTCGCAAACCGAGACAAGGATTCGCAACGCGAACAAGAAGAGCCTCAACTGGACTCAAGAGGAACGGCGAGTGAACGTGATCAACAAGGAATCGATGCTGTTATGGCTGCGAAGCCAGTCACTAATCGACGTGAAATCCGAATTGAAGATCCGTCGATGCAAGAGATAAAAGTTGCGCCGATCGTTCAAGCTAAGCCGTTGGACCCTGCTCTTGCAAAACGTTTACAACGAACCGAAGCCTGCCTTAGCCACTATTTGAACAACCCCGAGTCGACATCGGTTCGGTCACCTTGGGCGGTGATGCATGCGTTGTTGGCCTTTGGAGGTGAATATGAACTGACGCATGGCCAGGGACGTGTTAACGCGATCGGTTGGATGTGCCACAATGGAACCTGTCGAACGCAGCGAATCTTTGCGCCGAGCGCGATTGGATTTACACCCAATGTAGGCGGCGGTGTGCAAGGGCATGAAGGGCAGTTTTTGGCCATTCTCGCGCAGTCCAACGTCCCTCTCAACTATCCAATCCAAGTTGGCACCTCCAAGTACACTGTCGAAGACTTGGTGCGTTACGAAATGGCTACTTGCAAGGAAAAGACGGAGCTCACCTTCAAACTCATAGGACTATCCTACTATTTGGATTCAAACAAACAGTGGCGTGGCAAGGACGGGAAAATCTGGAGCATTCCAAAACTGATTCAAGAGGAATTGGCACAGCCGATTGTAGGAGCCTCGTGCGGTGGGGTACATCGCCTAATGGGATTCTCGTTTTCAGTACGGCAACGCCAGCTTCAGGGGCAACCGATTAATGGTCAATATGCTCGAGCTGCGAAATTCGTTCGTGATTATGTCGAGTACACGTGGCAACTCCAGAACCCAGATGGCAGCTTCAGCACCAGTTGGTACGAGGGGCGAGCCAATGAGCCGAACGATGAACGCAAAGTACAGACCTCCGGACACATGCTGGAGTGGTTGATGTATACGTTATCGGATACCGAGATCAAGGACCCGAGAGCAGGTAAAGCCGTCGACTTTCTCCTAACCAAGATCTACGACAAGCGAGAAAACAAATGGCCGATCGGTCCTCGAGGGCACGCGACCCGAGCGATTGCGTTGTACCAGGAAAGGACCAAGGAAGTCTTGACTTTACCAAGCCAACCAAGCCGTAATGCGCCTGTTAATTCGGCAACTAAAACGGGGCCTGCCCCGTTTCGCAAGTAGTCGATGGATTCGGTGCCGATCGTCGTGAAGTTTCTTAACTAAGTCCAATCGCCTCAAATAACTCGGTTCATCAGCGGTAAGCCGGATCTGAAGCGATCGAGATTCTCAAGAAAGTGCTCCACGAGTCGCATCATCTCCGACTCAAATCCTCCAGCAGTGTGCGGGGTGATGTAGCAATTAGGTGTTCGCCACAACGCATGTTCGGGCGGCAGGGGCTCAGGTGTCATCACGTCTAAATACGCACCAGCGAGTTGGCCTGACTCCAACGCGCGTTGCAATGCTTCTTGGTCAGTGGTGGCCCCCCGCCCGATGTTGTAATAATAGGCGCCGCGTTTCATAGCTTTAAACTTACCCGAATCAAAGTATCCCAGCGTTGTTGAATTTGCAGGCAACACATTGATGACGTGATCGGCAATTGGAAGGATTTCGGTGAGTTGAGACGGTGTGATGATTTGGATCGATTCGTTGCCAGTCGCAAAACGTCGCGTTCCGTAGAGCGTCATATGAAATGGTTCAAGCAACCCACACAGGCGGATTGCAATTTCACCGAAACCGCAAAGGACGACCGTTTGGCCATTCAGCAAAAAGGAGCTTTGGCGGCGTTCCGCGGCAGGCCACGAGTGGTCAGAAATCTGCGTTGCATGCGACTGTGGCAACTGGCGAGCAAACGCCAGCATCATAGCCAAGACATGTTGTGCGCAAGGTTCGTTGTACACACCTGAGCTAGTTGTCAATGAAGCCTTGCGAGATCGCAACGCGGACCGCACGTCATCTCTATCATAGGGTGTGTAGCCGGCACTGGTTAGGTGTATCCACTTTAGGTTAGGCAACTGGCAAAGTTGTTCTGCGTCGGGTTGCCCGAACGCCACGTCCGCCCCCGCCAACTGAGAATCTGGCGGACTCACAGTTAGATTCAGGGCACTTGTTTCGTCGGCGTATACTAAACGATGTGGCAAAACACTTGCCGCCAGGTGGCCAGCCACTCCCACCGGCAGCTTGGCATTCGACCAAATCGTTAAATTCTGTTTCTCCACGGTTCCAGCAACTCCCTTTCAGATTCGTAGTCCCTCGGTTTGTCCAATGCTTCCCTTCCACCGATCGTCGGCCCCGTGGGAAACTTGTTCTGTTGTTTTCAGTTGACGGTGTATACTAGAGTATCGCTTCTCAATTGAGCGCTCCTCCTCGTACGGCATGACAGATGGGTTTATTCGACAAATTATTCGGTAAGAGCGAAGATAACAAGCGGGCTGATATCGAACTTCGATTCGAACGCATTCGTTCGGCCATTTCTGGCACCATGAGCAATTTCTTTGTCGCAAAGGATCGCTTCAACAACAATCAGACGGTCGGAGTGAAACTCTGCGATATCGAAAAAGTAGAGTTCTTCGAGAGCCGATTCAAGGGTTTAAATAAACCGTCCGAGGGACAAATCGCCATGGGAATGAATCATCCCAATATCGCCAAGACCTTGGAGTATGGCATTTCTACCAAGGGGCAGCCTTATCTGGTCATGGAGTTTGTGGACGGACCAGGCTTGCAGGTGCTCATCCAAGAACGGGCAGAGGAGAAACTCAAGGGACGTCGACTGAGCATGATTCTGCAGATGGCTGAGGCACTCAATTACGTGCATAAACGGGAATTCATCCACCGAGACATTTGTCCACGCAATTTTATGTGCACTCAAGACTTAAACACCGTGAAGCTGATCGACTTTGGATTAACTCTGCCAGCTACCAAGGCATTCATGGTGCCCGGAAACCGAACTGGCACTCCACTTTACATGGCTACCGAAATCGTTCGACGTCGTGCTACCGATCAACGTGTCGATATCTTTTCCTTTGGAGTCACATGCTATCACTTAGTTACCTTGGAACTTCCTTGGCAAATTTCGGACACCACTGGCAAAGCAGCACTTCATCACGATACTTCGCCACCACAGGAAATCCTCGAACTGCGGCCCGATTTGGACAAGTCACTTGCCAGCGCCATTATGGCCGCCATGAAGCCAAACCCAGACGAACGTACACAAGACATGGAAATATTTCTACGCCAGATCCGCAGCGTAAAAATCTCCCCATGACCCCAATCGCCAGCAATAGTCGGCCATAACCACGCGTACTCTATCCCTCCGGAGTTTGCCTCGGCCGCACCTATCGCCTCAATGCCCACTGCAACAAATCTCGCCAGCTCGGTTCCTTGCCATACAGCATGATTCCGGCCGCCAAGATTCGTCCGGCAATGCGTCGCAATAGTGCGACTCCTACGCATAGGCTGGTCAGGCAAACCGCTATTTCCCACCACGCCACTTCACCAATCAGCAGACGAATGGGCATCGCAGTCGACGAAGCGCCAGGCAGCAGACTCAAAGTACGCATGGCGAAAGCGTCCGGTTGTGGAATAGCAAAGAAGCTGGCCGAAAGAGGAAGCATCGGAATGAACAGCAGTCCGCTGCGCGCCGATGTGTTTGGGTCATTAATAATGGAGGAGATTGCAGCGTAAAAGCAGTTCCAAAATATCGCCCCTCCCACAAACAGGATGCACAATATGGGCAACAGGTCCAATCGAGTCATCGCGCTGGGCAACTCAATCTCATAACCCGCGCACCAAGCAATTCCATGGGTTGCGATCCCGGTAAACAGCAAGGATGAGGCCGACGCGAATGCAGCTGCAGTCAGCCCAATTAGCTTGCCATCGATCCAGGCTTGCGGAGAGATTGCACTCACAATTTGCTCGGTGATCCGTTGTTGTTTCTCACCGGTGATCCCTGTCATGAAGAACGATAGGCCGAGGTAACTTACTAAGACCATCGCACTCATCATTCCAATCGCGACCAGCCGGTCAGGATTAGAAATCTTGTGATTGGTCGTCGAGGTACTCGTCACACTCTACGGTGTAACCATTTGTTCGAGTAGCTCCGGACGTAGATTGGCGTGCTGGATGGCCCGTAGCGACTTGGCCCTATCCAAAGCAGGTTGAAGCTTGGCAAGCCACGCGGGCTGGTTTCGCACGAGAAGCTCAACTTGAACGTCCTGCGAACGTTCCGACGGTGCGTTCCTAGTCAGAACGCCATCGAGCTTCTTCGATTCTACTCTGGCTCTCAAGAGGCCTTTTAATTGCCATAACTGAACCCATCGATCGCAAAAACACAAGCCTGGCTAGTAGTGCCAGCGATTTATCGTGAATTCAATCGTACGGGTCGCAAATTTTTAAGGTTACTGACTTCCCTTCCTGCCTTTGGCACTCAAGGTTTTCGTCTCTCGAACGACGGAACGCGGTGGCACATCGCGATACTGTCGGTGGCAATTGGTGCAATTCATGCTGATGCGAGCAAAGGACTCGGAGGCAGCATCACGCAACTTGGCGGGTTCTTGCTGCTTTTGTCGAATCGTATCCTCGAGCGACTTCGCATCCGACTCCGACTCCATTAGCAACTTTCTAAATCCTTCGGGCCTTCGCGTGACGTTTTCCAAGCGAAGCATCTCGGTAAAGTGCTCTCGCAGGAGCAACGCTTCATGCGCTGGGTCTAAAGCAGGATGAATCGCTAAAGGCTTCCATCCCGCGTCAGCAATCTTCTTAACGTGGTCGTAAGTATGTTCCAGCTCCACCATGGCAACGGCCATCGGAGGCAGTTTCGCCAACTCAGGCAACTCATACTGAATCGCATTCAGGACGCTATCGGGCAATCGCTGTGCCAACTCGACCGATTCGAACAGGCCGCGATAGTGTTCGCTTGTATTGATTTACAGTGATACGATCTATACAAATCAACAGCTTAGGTGACAAGCACTGTTTGTAT
>JANMNR010000538.1:0-3616 GCA_031368325.1 Pirellula sp. | reverse complement strand
AATTCGAAGTAGACTGTGATTCAGAGGTTAAGTGTAGAAAGCTATTTCTTTGGCCAAGCGGCTATCGGACTGCCATCTGGACCTTTTCCATTCGCCGGATTGGAACCGCGAAGGCTTGCGACGTATACGGAAACGAGAACTAAATCGTTTGGGTGCGAAAGGCGTTTCGCCCAGGCCGGCATGGCACCTGCTCCTGCACCTTCGTTAACGATCTTAATGATATCCGGCAACTGCTTAATATGTTTGTAACTCTCATCGCAAAGGTTGGGGCCAACGTTACCACCACCTTCAGCTCCATGGCAGGATACGCAATTCGCTTTGAAAATCGAAGCACTGACGCCAACCCATTGCGGCTTTTGCAGGTAATCGATCATTGTTGGCTCGTCTCTAACCAAGGTTCCGATTTCCTCGTATTGTTTGCGAGTATTTGCATCCATGGCTATTTGGAACTGATCGACCAAGGAAGTTCCTGGAGCTCCGGTGTGGAAGCGAAGAACATAAAATGGCACGAACGCTAAAGTGCAAAGAAAAAGGTGTTTCCACCATCGAGGAATGGGATTCGTGTATTCTTGAATCCCGTCGAAATCAGTTGTAAGCTCTGGAGTTTTGTGCTGCATAATTCCTAGTTTACTGACTCGATTGGTTTGAGTGCTTTTGAGGATTCGACAACCGCGGGACGAGAAAGGTCTGTTCCTAGTCGCTGTATGTACGCGATTAATGCGATCACAGAAGTATCCTTGATAAGAATCCCATTGTAAGCGACAGGCCCTCCCTGCCCGATAATGTCGGCCGCAACAACTTCGGCTTGCTTCTCCGCAAGCTCTTTGAATTTACCCGCGAGCGATGTACCGTCGGCAACACTCAGGTCATAGGGCGTACCCAATTTGGCCAACGTCTCTATTTTTCGACCAATGTCCGACAAGTCGAGCGCGCTGGCATGCAATTGTTTAAAGACTGGCATAACGGTCTCGGGCGTCATGGCAGGAGGGTTCTGAAGATGACGCCAATGCCACAAACTGCTCTGCACACCACCGCCCTTTCTCGCCAGATCTGGACCTATTCGACGATTTCCCCATTGTACGGGGCGATCGAAGGCGAACTCACCTCCCTGGCTGATGGCTCCGTAGCGTTGGGACTCGTGGACTAGCGGTCGAACCGTTTGCGTATGACAATTCTGACATCCCTGTGAGACGTAAATATCCCGGCCGACTAGCTCAAGCGGCGTATAAGGCTGAACAGAAGCAATGGGCGGCACGACATTGTTCACGGCCAACATCGGCAGCAATTGTAAGAGGCTCAATAGACCAACCGCAAAGCCGATCAGCACAGCGAGCCTCATCGGCTGTTGTTCGAGTTTGCGATGCCAATCCAACATCGCAAACTGGTCGATTTTGGAAGCAATGTCCAAGACAGGTTTTCCGACTAACAGACTTGGCGTTTCCGACCAATCTACGGAAGGATTTTGATTCCGCACCAAAGGTTGGCAACTCGATTCATTGCAAGTTGGCTTTAAACACAGGGCTAGAGCCACTTTCAATGAAAATGCAAGGAGGCCTGCAAGATAAATGCATCTTCCAAGCAAGCGAATCCACCAGAATCCAGCGACGGATTGAAGGGCCTCGATAAATGAAAACTGCAGACGACCGAGATCGCTAAGCTGGCTCCATTTCGTAGCCTGGACAAAGCCAGAGCAATACTCAGGAACGACGGACAAGACGAGCCCGATTGCGGAAAGCCAAAAGTGCAATTGGACCAAGCCGTTGTTCGCGATTTGAGTTGGATACAAGCGGGGCAGCAACCAATAAATCATGCCAAACGTCGTAAAGCCAATCCAACCCATTTGTACCAAATGCGTATGCGCCAACTCCCAATCGGTGTAATGCAGGAATCCGTTTACACTCTTAAAGGAGAGCAGTGCACTCTCCAAGGATGTG
This sequence comes from Pirellula sp., assembly GCA_031368325.1. Classification (GTDB taxonomy): domain Bacteria; phylum Planctomycetota; class Planctomycetia; order Pirellulales; family Pirellulaceae; genus JBKCUI01. Next base: position 1,682 of record JANMNR010000538.1, on the reverse strand, counting down.
AGCCCGTAAACGATCAGCCCAATCACTATGAACCGAAGGGCTAAATCTCCACGTACTTTTTGCCAAGCACCAGAAAGCGTACATAATCCATTGGCCACACCGGCCCAGGAAGGCATCCAAAGCATAATTCCGCATAGCATTCCAATCGTACTGGCCCATTCCGGAATCGGCGTTAGGTGCAATTGTTTGGATCCACAGCAAATTAACAGGAGCACCATCGACCAAAAGTGGACAATACTCAGCTTGTAACTGTAAAGCGGTCGATCCACCGATTTTGGTAGGAAGTAATAGACGAATCCAATGAACGGCAACGTGACAAAGTAGGCGTAAAAACTGTAGTTGAACCAACCTTGCTGCAGGGCATCCTGAACGCCAGAGAACCGGGAGACACTTTGCCACCACCCCAACGGTATCGAAATACAATTGGATAAAAGCAAGCCTCCGACCGTAATAATGGAGGCCATGTAGAACCATAGACTCACATACATGTAGCGTTCGCGACGATTGATAATAGTCAAGAAGATGTTGGATCCAAAGAATGCGATCCATAGCACGGCCATCGCGACATCTATCGGCCAGGGGGCACCCGAAATCAATCGACCCTGCGTATAGCCCAACTGCAGCGTGCAAAACATCACAACGAGCGCGAGTTGCCAAAGAAAAAAGTGAGCCAAGCCAAGTGTTGGACTCCAAAGCCGAGTCTTGCAAAGTCGCTGCGTGCTGTAGTAAACACCCGTAAATACCGCGTTGCCGCAAAATGCAAACAAAGCCATGTTAATCTGTAGGACATTCATCCGAGCGTACGTCACATAGGGGAGAAGATCCGCGTGCAGGTTCGAAAACAGCGTCGGTATCGACAACAATAATCCAGCCAATAACCCCGTAATGCACGACAGAACGCACCAGATTACGGTCGCCTTTAGGAATAGCCGTACGACACTGTCGCAATATTGAAATCGCTTTGGTTCTACCGCAGGTATGGACGAATTGTTCTCTGGCATTCGATCGGAAAAAAAGAAAGCGATGTGAGGCGAAATGGAACACTCCATTGTAACCGCGCCAGACAATCGCCCCAATGACACCGGCTACGAATATTGCCCCCCCTACCGATGAAAAACCTGCCTTCTAGACCGGACGATCCTAAACCTAAGAACCTTTCGAACTTTCGCTTTCTGGAATGGTCAGTATCTTCCAAGCGGCCTTGATCATGACGGCGCGGGCCATGGTGTAGAAAGCAAGTCCAACGCAGACTCCGATGCAGTCTGCGGCGAAGTCATTGAAATCGGCCGTCCTGCCAACCGGAATCTGGAGAAGTTCGTCGATTGCCGCGTAAGCAACCGACGCAATAGCGGCGTAGAGAACGTTTTTATGAAGTCGTGCTTTGTCGGTTGGGATTGCCCATGCCATCAAAAAAGAAAGGCCCGTAAACGCTAACGCGTGAATGATCTTGTCGTTCTGATGAACTTGGGCGAGAAGTTTGCTGTCCGGTGGGATATGAGTCCCAAAAAAGAGTAATACCCAATAAAAGAAAAGAGCGACTATCGCAATTCGTACACCGTTGATAGTCGCTCTCATTTCAATCCAAAATCATTGATAAGGTCTAGTCCCACCACCACTGGTCAGCAGCTAGATCTTTAGGGGCTGAGCCCTTTTCCCGCAAGCCATCTATTTCGTTTTCAACT
>JANMNR010000527.1:0-48008 GCA_031368325.1 Pirellula sp. | reverse complement strand
CGCTTCCTTGCCGTCGATATACTCATGCTTGCCATCCTCGAGTTTGCCGGGAATGTTGGTTTTGACCTCGAGTGCGGGTGGTAAATTATTGTCGACCACATGATGATCGCTCCCCTTGGCGACCGCCCATACTCGCACATCCCGATTGGTAGTCATGACATCGAACATTTCCATTTCCCGGATCATCACATCGGCATTGGATTGCCCAAACCAAGCCAGTTTGGATCGACCGCCGAAAACGTTGTATCCATCGACGACTCGATACCGACTAAACCAATAGTAGTTTTTCTCCAAAACAACTTGGCGCAAACGTTCCAATTCTTTCTCGTCCTTGGATTGCTTCTCAATGCCAAATAGCTCTTTAACAATCACATCCGCTACTGCCCGATCGCCATGATCGAGCAAGTGGATGCCGTTCAAGGTCAACGGCCTGGTTGCCGACATGTAGAGTTTCTTGGTCGCAGCAAACAGGTCGACGAACGTCACTCCTTTGGACTTGCAGACCTCTGCCATTGCCTTGGTGTAAAGAGCTAGTTTCTCGTTGTTCGCGGACCCGTCTGGAAGATGGGGACTCTTAAGATTCTCATGAGCTATCGGCGAAAAGAAAACCAACTTGGGTGCCGATACACCGTCGTATTTCTGGACCAGCATACCATCGATAGACTCAGCCAATTCTTTCTTGAAGCTGTCCAAGCCAGCTGGGCCACGTAGCGCTTCGTTGTAACCGAAGAAGGCAAAGATGACACTGCTTTTGTTCTTGGCAAGCCAATCATCCGGGCTACCGAAGTTATCTTCGCGAGGTCGAAGCTTGACCTCATCGCCAGAGAAGCCCAAATTGCGAACAGTAAGGTCCATGTTCGGGTAAGCGGCATGAATGTATGTCTCTAGCCAAGCTGAATGTTGCATGCGATCAGCCAAGGTGTTGCCGATATAGCTGATGTGGTCACCCTGTTTGAGCTTTAAAATCGGATCTGCGGCGCCAACATTTTTGTATTGGAGTCCGACCAGATAGACGGAGAGAAAGCATGCAAAGAGTCGCAGCATCATGAGGGTATTTTCCAACTAGCAACACGAGGACTGTCGCGAAAGCTCCGAGTAGAACTTAAGCCCGGGACAGGGGAAGGTTACGTCCACCGAATTTGCCATTGTGCATTGCACAGCATGGCTCCGCAAGGTAGCACCTCTTTTTTGACCCACAACGGGGGCTGGGCACATTCGGATGGCCGATATATCAAAACCATGTACCGGGGAGTGGCGAACCCCTGTTTGATCGCTCCAGCGTGGCGCGCCCCGGGGACGCGGTGCAGAACCATGGCGACCACTTCGGGATCAACGCACCGAGAAGTATTGATTGCCGAGGCATGTGTTGTTTCAATTTTCACTGCGGGTCCTTATATGGATCTATAGCTTTCGCATTGCACTCAATTCAAAATCAAGCACGAGCGAGTCGTCATGAAACCGGACAAAGAACTAATCGAAAAAAATCTACGACTCCACGTCGATCGCTTGGCTGGGTTGATCGGTCCACGATTCCTTCAGAAGCCAAAGACAATCGTTGCTACGATCGGTTACATCGAGGGTCAGTGGGGAGACATGGGCTACAAGTGTTCGCACGAGTGTTACGATGCGCTTGGCGATCAAGCTACCAACGTCATCATCGAGCAAGCTGGCAACCAACGGGCCGATGAAATCGTTTTGCTTGGCGCCCACTACGATACGGTTTTCTCAACTCCTGGCGCCGACGACAACGCATCTGCCGTTGCGGTTTTGCTCGAAGTGAGTCGACTGCTACGTCAACATCAAGGCAAACGAACGATTCGGTTCGTTGCATTTGCCTGCGAAGAGCCACCTTATTTCAATCTCGACGCGATGGGTAGCCAACACCATGCTCGACAAGCACGACTGCGGGGCGACAAAATTCGAGGTATGCTTTGTTTGGAGATGGTAGGATACTACAGCACAGCCGACAAATCACAAACCGTGCCTACGCGGATTCCGAAGTGGCTGCGTTGGTTCTTTCCAAGCCGCGGTGATTTTTTGGCTGCAGTCGGTAATATGCCATCGTGGAAATTGTGCTGGAACTTTCGCCGGGGCTTTAAACGGGGCGCTCGGTCGATGCCACTCTTCTCCATCTGCTTGCCGGAGAAGATTAACGAAATACGACTTAGCGACAACAGCTCCTTTTGGGATCAAGGCTATCCAGCTTTGATGCTAACGGATACCAGTTTTCTCAGGAACCCAAATTATCATCGTGCCACCGATACCCCAGAGACGTTGGACTATCAGCGCATGACAGAGGTCACTGTTGGGGTCGCGTCCGCGCTGCGGTACTTATCGAGCTAATGTGTTTTTGATGTTGAGTTCATGGTCTTGCTCACAGGCACTTTTTTTCGACTACAATTGGCGGTTTTGGCGACGGTGCGATGGTTCCATTTACATGCAAGCAATTGAATAAAATATGATTCGATCCCTTTTTTGGATTACGCGACTCGCTTCGGTGCAGCGTGTGGTGTTTTTTTTAGCGATCGCGATAGGTGAGTGGCAATTTGTTTCGTCGGGGTTCGCGCAGTCGACCGGCGTTTTTGACTCGCCGGAGGCGGCGAAAACGGATCGCGACTTTGGCGTGCAAGGAGAATATGTCGGTCCTGCGCTGGGTCTCCAGGTCGTCGCTTCCGGTAACAATGACTTTGAGTTGGTGCTGTTTACTGGCGGTCTGCCTGGTGCCGGCTGGAACGGAGTACCTCCCGTTCGAACAGAAGGCGACGCTGAATTGGTCGCGGACACCGTTAAGCGGAAAGGTCTAAAACGTATCGAACGCCGAAGCCCAACTCTCGGGGCTAAGGCCCCTGCAGGGGCCTTGGTTCTATTTGACGGTTCGAAACAATCGATCACGGAGCGTTGGGAATCAGGCGCAGAGTCGACCGATGATGGTTTACTCATCCAGGGTGCAACCAGCAAAGATAAGTTTCGCGATTACACGCTTCATCTCGAGTTCCGAACTCCCTTTCAGCCCAAAGCCTCTGGCCAAGGACGAGGAAATAGCGGCGTCTATCATCAGGGGCGCTATGAAACCCAAATTTTGGATTCCTTCGGACTCGAGGGCAAGAACAATGAAACAGGTGGGATCTATCAAGTTCGAGACCCAGATACGAACCTTTGCTTTCCTCCTTTGTCCTGGCAAACTTACGATATCGAATTTACCGCCGCTCGATTCGATCCATCTGGCAAAAAAACCAGCAATGCCATCCTAACCGTTCGGCTCAATGGTGTTGTAGTCCAGCGGGATGTGCCGGTGCCGTCCATCACGGCAGCTGCTCCAAACAAGGAAAATGAGTCCGATGGTCCGATTCATTTACAGGATCATGGCAATCCGGTTCGCTATCGCAACATTTGGGTTCTGCCGCGCGATGCTGAACGAGAATCGCTTCGACCCATCGTATCCGGCGCGGAACGCTTCTCCGATCAAGAGTCCCTCGCAGGTCAAATCCTGATTTCCGAACTTGGGTGTGCTTCATGCCACGCCAACAGCGATTCTCCGATTGCCACTAAGGCTGCTCCGGTCCTTAGCCAAGTCGCCGCAAGGCTTCGCCCGGATCACATTCTTGGATTCGTCGGCAGCCCACACGCAATCAAGCCAGGCACTACCATGCCTGACTTGATGCATGGACAATCGGCAGCCGAAAGAACTCAATCGGCGAGGGCGATTGCAAGTTTCTTGTCAACTACGGGAAAGTACATAGATCGTTCGGGCGATTCTGGAGCTGCTCAGCGTGGCGAAGAGCTGTTTCACACAATCGGCTGTGTCGCTTGCCACGCCCCGCGACGCGGCGACAACTTGCTCGTGGGCACTAGTGTTCCGCTCGGCGATTTAACAGCCAAGTATACGCTCGATGGCCTACGATCTTTCTTGCTCGATCCTTTGGCGATTCGCAAGAGTGGCTCGATGCCTAAGTTGGTAAAGAACCGCGAGGAGGCACATGACCTTGCTTGTTATTTGCTCGGTGAAAAGATCATCGCACCTGGGGTCGAGCAGTTTCAGGCCACGGTCTATCACGGCAAATGGGACAATCTTCCGGATTTCGAAAAACTCAAGGCAGTTAAGTCCGGCACAACGATAGGGCTCGATTTGTCTATTGCCTCTAGAAAAGATAACTTTGCAGTGCGGTTTGATACTTTCTTGCCAGTGACGGCACCTGGGACGTACAACTTTTATCTGGGCTCCGATGATGGCAGTCGTTTGTTTGTCGATGGTAAGCAAGTTGTTATCGTCGATGGTGTGCACCCGATGCGTGTCGAAAAAGGGACGGTTCAACTGGAACCCGGAGTGCATAAGATACGGGTTGAGTATTTCGAGGGGTCGGGTGAAGAGGAGCTCTCGCTGGAGATTGAGGGGCCAGACATCGTTCGGACGAGCATTGGCAGCCTAGTCACTGCGGACCCTACCGGAGCCATTCAAACCGAGTTGATTGAATCCAAGTTCAAGCCTGACCTTGCGCTCGTTCCTCAGGGCAAAAAGTTGTTCGCATCCACCGGATGTGCAAACTGCCACCAACTCGTTATCGACACACAACCGGTGGTTTCGCAACTAACTGCCAAGCCATTAGATCGTTTGCGAGCCGGCCAGGGCTGTCTGGCCGAAAAAGTACAACCCGGAGTACCGGACTATGCCCTAACGCGTTCGCAGCGAAACGCAATTCAAGCGGCCCTGGTGGACTTGGCCAAACCGATGGAGAACAGCCAAGCCGTTCATCTGCAAATGGCCGCCAAGAATTGTTATGCTTGCCACAGTCGCGATTCGATTGTTGGACCAGAGCCTGCAAGGAACGCTTTGTTCACGACAAAAATGCAGGAAATGGGCAATGAAGGCCGGGTTCCACCAACGCTTACAGGAGTTGGCGACAAACTGCGTCCCGAAGTGATCGACAAGATCGTTGCCGAGGGCGCCAAAGATCGACCGTATATGGTTACTCGCATGCCTGGCTTCGGTGCCAACACAACGGTAGGACTGCGAGAGAAACTGCAAGTACTTGACGGTCGTCAGTCGGCGAAACCATCCCACATACCGGATGCAGGCAGCGACGCTGGGAAAGAGCTGATCATGGCTGGACGTAAACTCTCCGGCAGTAATGGACTGTCCTGTATCAAGTGCCATCGCTTTGGAAACAAGGGGACACCTGGGATACAAGCCATCGACATGTTAACCATGACGGAGCGTTTGCGCGAGGATTGGTTTCACCGCTACATGTTGGCTCCGAATGAGTATCGTCCTGGTACTCGGATGCCGCTGAGCTTCCCTGACGGCAAATCCGTCCTGACAACCGTGTTCGATGGCGATGCCGATCGGCAAATCGATGCAATGTGGTTGTACTTGTCGCAAGGCAAAGCGGCAAACAAGCCTACAGGATTGGACGCAGAAGCGATCATCTTAACAGCAGATTCGAAACCGGTCATCTATCGCAATTTCATCGAGGGGATTGGTCCTCGTGGAATTGCCATCGGTTATCCAGAGCATGTCAACCTAGCGTGGGATGCCGGCAATATGAACTTGGCCCTTCTTTGGAAGAATGAGTTCATCGATGCTGGGAAGCACTGGACCGGACGCGGTGAAGGTGTTCAGAGCCCGCTTGGTGACGCCGTAGTCAACTTTGAAAAAACATCGCCTATCGCGAAGTTAAAAACCTTGCAGGAAGCATGGCCAACAGGAATCGCCAGGCAGCGAGGCTACCAATTCAAAGGCTATTCGCTGAGCCCATCGGGTCAGCCGAGTTTCAAATATGGTTTCGCTGATGTCGAAATCGTGGATTGGCCTCGCCCCAGCAGCACCAAGGACGTGGGCTTTGACCGCGAGCTCAAGATCACGATTTCTAAGCCGACCGAGGGCCTCGTCCTACTCCTCGCAAGTGGGCAGGTTCGCTCTGAGAACGACGGTGGCTTCACGGTGGACAACCGGCTGAAAATTCGCGTAACTGGCGTCAAGCCAGAAGTGCTCCAAATCGGCGATCATCCAGAATTGAGAGCGGCATTACCAAATGTTGGCGAAATCACGATCACGCAATCGATCCGTTGGTAATCCAAAACCCACACACAACCACCATCCACACAAATAAGCATCATCCGTTATGAATCGAATTTCTCTATTTTTTGCGTTGGCGATCGCTGGCCTGCAGTCAACTCTCATCATGGCCGGAGACCCGAGGGAGTCGGACTTCTATCGCATCGCGACTTTCGAAACGCCAGCAGACAGCGTTCTGGAAGCAGGTGCCTTTAACCTGATGGCTGATGGTCGCCTGGCCGTAGCAACTCGTCGTGGTGAAGTATGGATGATCGAAAACCCATTTTCCGAGAATGTCGAGGCCAGGCAATTCAAGCGATTTGCGCACGGATTGCATGAGCCTCTCGGCCTGGCTGAGCGAAATGGATGGTTGTACGTAACGCAGCGAAGCGATGTTTCACGTATTCGCGATCAAGATGGCGACGGAATCGCGGATGAGTTTGAGATTGTGGGAGACGGCTGGGAAATTTGTGGTGACTACCATGAGTACGCATTTGGATCGAAGTTTGACAAGGACGGGAACATTTGGGTTGCCACCTGCTTGACAGGCTCGTTTGGTAGCAATGTTCCGTACCGAGGCTGGTGCCTTCGAATTACTCCGGATGGCAAAACCGTGCCAACGACCTATGGGTTGCGATCGCCCGGCGGCATCGCGTTCAATGCAAAAGGGGACACCTTCTATACCGACAATCAAGGGCCATGGAATGGCACCTGTGGTCTAAAGCACTTGGTGCCGGGAAAATTCGTGGGGCATCCTGGCGGCAACAAATGGATAAAAGACGCTGAGCCCTTTCGTGGCATCGCGGCTGTTCAGCCCAAGGACGATAGTCGAATCATGGTGGAGGCGGGCAAACACCCGGATTTGGTGCCAACGGCAGTTATGTTCCCCTATGGCAAAATGGGGCAGTCGGCCAGCGGCATCGCTTGCGATACCACGAATGGCAAATTTGGTCCGTTCGAAAACCAACTCTTTATCGGAGAGCAGACCCACAGCACCGTAATGCGTGTAGATCTCGAGATCGTAAACGGCCAGTATCAAGGTGCTTGCTTCCCGTTCCGAGCTGGCTTTCAGTCGGGCGTTGTTGGTGTGGAGATGGCTCCTAGCGGGGGACTTTTTGTTGGCGGAACCAGTCGTGGCTGGGGTTCGCGTGGAACTCGTAACTTTGCTATCGAGCGACTTGATTGGACCGGAGCGATGCCCTTCGAAATCAAGACGATGCGTGTTCGTCCAAAGGGTTTCGTTCTAAGTTTCACAAAACCCGTCGATGCGAAAACCGCGAGCGATTTGGCGAGCTACACCATCGAATCTTACACGTACATTTATCGTGAGCAATACGGAAGCCCTGAAGTCGATCATACGAAACCAACGGTGCAATCCGTTAAGGTCGCGGAGGATCGAATGAGCGTGGAACTCATCATCGACGGACTACAAATCGGTCATGTTCACGAATTGCACGCCAAGGGTGTCCGGGCACAATCAGGCGAACCGCTCCTACACAACGACGCTTATTATACGTTGAACCAACTTCAGGCGTTTTGATTGCGTGGCCAAAGAGCAACAACGTTGGCAAGCAAAACGCATGCTCCCCCAATAAAGAGCGGCCAGGATACAACTTCGTTAGGATACCCCATCTTGAATTCCAGAATGCCCAACATTTCTGGAAGGAAAAGTGCCCAGAGGGAAGCGAAAACCGGCTCGCTGCTGTAGATGACCGAGGCCTGTACGGCGGTGATTTGCGGTTGATACTTGTTCATGCCGAGAAACGCAAGCACGGAACAAAAGAGTGCAAGGAAAAGGATGACACTCAAGAAAATGGGTGAGAGCAGCAAGGCACCCCATGAGGACCAAGCGTGGGCCGCGTGAGTAGGAACGGACGCCAAGGCGGCAGAATGCAACGCGGCAAAAGTCAGTAATGCGGCAATCGTCACAACGAGAAACATACCGGGCGTAATGGCTGTGGTGTTGATATGTTTCCCGTAGTAATCGACCAGGAGAAGTTGGCCGGTAAACAGAACTGCCCCCAGAGTTGTAAGCGTATCCCCCAGGGTCCACTTGCTAGTCGCGTCACTTGCAATACTGATTCCACCGGCATCGAGGAGAATCAGGCCCGTGAGAATAGAGACCCCCAGCAGAGCGATCGCGACGCCAATGAGCACGTTGATCGAAATGGATTTGCGAAACAGAACGGCGGAGAATAGCGGGGTGAAAACTGCGGTTAGGCTTGTGAGAAAGCCGCTTCGCGAGGCAGGAATGGTAGCTAATCCCATGACCTGCAATACAAGGCCCACATAGAACAAAAGTCCTATCAACACACCTGCTCGCCACTCGGCCATGGTTGCATTTCGAACTAAGTTTGGGCAGACAACGAAAAGTATGACGAGCGCGACCAAGAATCGCATGCCAATCATTCCCGATGAGAACGCAACACTCAACGAACTTGGAACGGCGTCATTGCTCAGGCCGAAGAACTGTTCCATTTGCAGATTGAGAGATCGCATAATTGGAAAGGAGAGTCCCCAAAGTGCGTTGACACCTACCAACGCCCAAACCGCGATCCAGTGTATTCCATCGTTTTTCGATTTCCCTTGAAGCCCTGACATTCGATTGCTATTTCCTCAACTTGACCTATCACACTACCATGACAATTGAAGCGGCTATTGTAATCATCGAATGCTTGAACGCGGCTTGCTGAGTGCTTGCATTGACTCAATCTCTACAGGAGTTTTCAAATGTCTCGAGTTAGCAACATTATTGAACCAACGACTACATCGGCCAGCTCTGCTGCAAACTCGCTGAAGGGGAACGGTCTCAACGATATTGATTTGAACGAGTTCCTCAATCTGATGTTGACCGAATTGCAGAATCAGGACCCGTTGAACCCGACGGACAATGCAGCCTTGCTTCAGCAAGTTGGTGAGCTTCGCAGCATTAGCTCAAACGATCAATTGGTCAACACACTCAAGGGATTCTCCAATACGCAAGAATTGACGACCGCTAGCAGCCTAATTGGGAAGACTGTGAAGGGTTTGGATGTTGCGGCAAAGGAGGTAAGCGGCGAGGTTACGAGTGTTTCGGTCAAGATTGACGAAAAAGATCGCAACAAGCGTCAGGTCCAAGTTCATGTTGGCGACCAAATTGTCGATATCAAAAATGTTCGTGAGATCGATGACAAAGTGGTACCACCCATTGCGACCGAAGGCACGCTTTAGCTAGCCTAGAGCTTGTAGCCTATTCGATCTTTACGAACAATGGAATCCATCCTAGTTCAATGAGTTCGCGAAGGCAGGTGAGTTATGGGATTGGCATCAGCGCTTAGTACCGCGTTAACCGGAATGAGCGGCGCGGAAAAGCAGATCGACGTTCTAGGAAACAATCTTGCCAATTCACAGACCGTTGGCTTTAAATCGTCCGAGGTTGTATTTGCAAGTCAGTTTTTGCAAACGCTCTCACTAGGCTCTTCACCGACCTTGACTAACGGCGGTACAAATCCTCGGCAAACGGGCTTGGGCGTGCAGGTTGCTGCGGTCACCCCAAACTTCACGCAGGGTACGATTGAAATCAGCTCCTCTCCGTCTGACCTTGCAATACAGGGTGACGGCTTCTTTCAGGTGGCTGGTGGCCAAGGCGAAAAGCTGTACACGCGAAACGGCATTTTCAAGCTCAACAGCGCCAATGAGCTGGTGACCTCCACCGGTAATCGATTGCTCGGATTCGGCATTGACTCGCAGTTTAATATTCAGCCGACCACGGTTGCTCCGTTGACAATTCCAATCGGTGCAGAAGCCGTTGCAAAGGCGACGACCAGTGTAACACTCGAAGGAACGCTGACGGCCAGGGGGGATATTGCAGATACGTCACGTGTCATTCAAAGCACCATACTCGGGAACGGCAGTGTACCAAGACCATCCGGAACTGGAATTGGTCTTGAAAGCTCAACCGCCCCTACGCTGGCTGGAGTTGTCACGAACAATTCTGAGGGCGGTGGTGGTACGCACGCTGAGGGCTCTGTCTACCAATATCGATTCACTTACGTTGATAGCAGCGGCACCGAGAGTCTAGCGACTTCCTCGCAACCGGTCACAGTTCCGGTGGGAAACGGCAATTCAGACAATACGATCTCCATTACCCTGCCAGCAGCCAACGCACAGTATTCGCAAGTCCGAGTCTATCGTACGGCACCGGGAGGCAATGACTTTTTTCGAGTTGGCGACGGCGCTAGCGGCTCCACGTTTGTCGACAATAACAGTGCAGTGTTGAACACGCCACTAAACAATCAGGCCATTACCGGTAATTACACGTATATGGTGACCTATTACAAGGCGGGGGAACCCGAATCGCGCCCCTCACCTTTGCTCGGCCCTCAAAACGTGGTCGGTGGCAGAGTCTTGATCGAGAACATCCCTACACCACCAACTCCACCGATTTCGGGAGGTTTTCCAGCGTACGATCAAGTGCGGATCTATCGCAACTTGGCAAACGACCCAAACTCGTTCTATCTCGTGGATACCGTGTCGCCAGGAACAAAGTACACTGACGGCAAGACGGATGCTCAGATCAGTAATCTCTCGACCATCGGTAACAAAGCAGTCAATCTGGATGGACCGGTGGTTGACAGCAATACGCTTCTGGTGGACGTGACTCGCCGTGATGGTCTCGAATATGACAAGCCATTCGTGGTTGGTGAACTCTCTTTCAAGGGCAGAAAAGGAGGGCGATTGCTTGAGGAGAAATCCTTTAACATCACCGCGACGTCTACGATCCAAGACCTCTTGGGTTTTATGAAGAACACGGTTGGTATCGTCAGCGACAGTGGCGATGCAATCAATCCAATTAAATCCTCGAAGAACGTGATTCCTGGCGAGTCAGGAACCCTGCTTCCAAACGGTTATCTTAACGGCGGTGCGATTCGCTTGGTAAGCAATACCGGCGTTGACAATGCCTTGGCGATTGACCTAACGAGTTTCCGAATTCGAGACGTAAACGGAACGATAACAGCATCAAACCTTGGATTCGGTACAGTACAAGAAGCCAAGGGACAAAGCGCTGTCACCGACTTCATCGCTTACGACTCGTTAGGCTTACCGCTTCGTATGCGACTGACCGCGACACTCGAGGAACGTAGTGACCAGCGATTGGCCTATCGATGGTACGCGGACAGTTCCGATAACTCAGTCAAGGGCAACACCGATATCGCTGTTGGAACAGGCCTGATTTATTTCGACGGAGACGGAAACTACATTTCGTCGACTAGCTCAACCGTTGCTGTAGATCGGGCAGGATTACCTAGCGTGAAACCTTTGCAATTCAATTTGGATTTCAAGAACCTTTCGGGCCTAGCCGCGGATCGCGCAACCCTGGCCGCTTCGCGTCAGGATGGCTCACCTCCAGGCGTCTTGACGAGCTACATCATCGGTGAGGATGGAATCATCCGGGGCGTCTTTAGCAATGGTATCTCTCGAGATCTTGGGCAAATCCGATTGGCCCGTTTCTCGAATCCCGGTGGCTTGGAACAGCGTGGGCAGAACTTGTATGCTCAAGGGATCAACACCGGTTTGCCCATCGAGGGCCGCCCATCTGAAAACGGATTGGGAACGCTATCAGCTGGTGCACTCGAGCTGTCCAATACCGACGTCGGTGGCGACTTGGTGACGCTTGTTCTGGCTAGCACCATGTATCGAAGCAACGCACGAGTCATCACGGCAACTCAACAGCTTTTCGATGAATTGCTCAACTTGCGTCGATAAATGGAGGGGGGAACAGCTAACCCAATTCGGCTCAATTAGTTGCTTTAACTGGAACCTCGACGCGTAAGCGTTGAGGGAAGCTAATCTTTTGAGATGCCAAGAACTTCGAGTCAGAAAACGAAAAAGCCCCACTCAACTTAGATTGGTCACGCCCGATATCCAATCTTGGGCCAAGTGGGGCAAATTTGTTTTTAGGTGAATTTGACTCGAACTCTGTCATCGTTATGTCTTAACTTTAACCGATAATTAACTTGAATGCGTCATTGCATGCCAAAATTTTCGGGCGAATTTCTCCACCCTCCGTGGTATGTTAGACGCGGCTACGTGCTTGGGTTTTCAGGTGAGAGACTTAAGCCCCCCGCATGGTGCTACTCCGGAAGAGGCGGTTAAGACGTTTAGTTCGCGAAGGTGATCGGACTTTAGTTTTGAAATAGATTCGAGGCCAAGTATGATCTGCAACAACTCTGTTTTGCTTTGTCTTTTCAAATGCGTTTTCCTATTTTCTTTTGATTTGGTCTTAGCACAGCAGACACAAGTTGCGGATTCTAGCTGGCAACCTCTCGTCGTTCCGGACACGAAAAACACAATCGAATTGGACCGGTTTCTGGATGAAACCAAGAAACGACAGCCTATTAAGCCTGAGCACTACATCGAAATGCAACGAGTGCTGCGCGAGGTCGCCAAAAAAATCGTCGAAAACACCAGCGACCAAAAGTCCAATCTCTTTCGGAAAGCAGAAGCTGAGTTTGTCAGTGCGTCGGTCATGCTCATTGGCAACGAGGGGCCTGACGCCCAACGAAAGACATTCGAGAAATTCAAAGAATACTTAGTGAACCGAGAAAAAATCGAGTTCATGGATATTCAAATGGCGATTTTGGCCGGACAAAATCTGGAGCAACTTGCAGATACAAGTTTGGCCAAAGATGCATACAACGCGTTTGCAGAAGTCTTCCGAAAAAAGGACGACACAAGTTTGGTTGAGGTTATTCGACTCCTGGAATCCAACGCTCGCCGTTTGGATCTTCCTGGAAAAGAACTGAAGCTGTCTGGAACTAGTTTTGCGGGAGCCGATTTCGACGTGGCATCGTTAAGAAAGAAGTTCGTGCTAGTCTACTTTTGGTCATCAAACACACGCGCTTGCGAACAAGAGCATCCCTACATGCTATCGGTGTATAACAAGTTCAAGGACCGGGGTTTCGAAATTGTTGGTATCAGCTTAGATGAAGAAAAACCCGCTGCCGAAGCGTTCATCAAAAAACTCGAAATGCCTTGGCTGAACCTATGGGATTCACGCGAGAATGGCGTGTCGAGGGTGATGGAAACCTATGGCGTTAGCGCAATCCCAACAGTGTTCCTGCTCGATCGAGAAGGCAAGGTCATCACGCTTGAAGCAAGAGGATTGCTCCTCGGAAAGGCACTCGAAAAACTACTGTCTGACCCGCCCAGCGCAGACGCAAAGAAAGAGGAAGCTGAAGTCAAGAAATAGCCATTGATAAGGCTGCCACACCTGTATCTGTCGTTTCAGTTACCAAACGTCCAATGTAGCACTGCACGGGTAGTTCAATTTCATTTCAGCCACTGAGCTGCCTGCAATGCATAGTAACTCAAAACACTTGTAGCCCCCGCTCGTCGAAATGCGAGGAGGCTTTCAAGGACACATTCTCGTTCCTGGATGGCTCCGTTTTGGCTCGCGAATTTAAGCATCGCGTATTCCCCTGAGACTTGGTAGGCAGCTACGGGGACCTGGAACGTTTCGTGGATACGACGAATGATATCGAGGTAGGGCATGCCAGGTTTGACCATGACGATGTCGGCCCCTTCTTGCACGTCCAAAGCCACTTCTCGCAACGCTTCATCTGTATTGGCCGGGTCCATTTGGTAAGTTTTCTTATCCCCTTTCCCAAGACTACTGGCGGACCCAACCGCGTCTCGAAACGGTCCGTAAAACGCCGATGCATACTTGGCCGCATAAGACATAATCACCACATCGATATAGCCAGCATGATCCAGGGCTTTACGAATGGCTCCAATTCGACCGTCCATCATGTCCGATGGCGCGATTACCGTTGCACCCGCTGCCGCTTGGTTGATAGCTTGTTTGCAAAGGACGGCAGTCGTTTGATCGTTGACTACATAGCCGTCGACCAGTAGTCCATCATGACCGTGTGTCGTGTAGGGATCGAGGGCCACATCGCAAACAATCCCGATACCCGATCCGAGCTTCTCTGCAATCGCTCGCGTTGCTCGGCAAATCAGATTATCCGGATCGAATGCGTGTTTCGCATCGTCTGACTTTTTCTCTGCGGGAGTTACAGGGAAAATGGCAACGGACGAAATGCCAAGTTCTGCCGCTTGTTCTGCTCCGTGAACCGCTAAATCGACACTTACTCGATCCACTCCCGGCATACTTGGAATGGGTTGTCGCTGATTCTGGCCCTCGGTCACAAAAATCGGCCAGATTAAATTGCTTGCGGAAAAATGTGTTTCTCGCAACATATCCCTAAGCCATGGCCATCGGCGATTGCGTCTCATTCGGGTTTCTGGAAATGAACCGGGGCCGTTGATTGCAGTCATTAGTGATCGCTGGGTAGAAAAAAAAGGCGGGGCGATATAAACTGGTTCCGAAAGAGACTTTATCCTCCCACCTACAGCAAGTCGAGGTCTTCTGTGTTTCGTTCCTTATTCAAATCAGCCGCTTTTGCCTCGTTTCTATTTGGTGCTTTCGGCCAGGCGTATGCCGAAGATCCCAAGCCAACGGATAAGGTTGTCGTTCGAAACACCCATATAAGTCCGCCTGCTGTACCGAGTGGCGAGGGTTGGACGCCGTTGTTCAATGGAAAGGATTTATCCGGTTGGACGCAGCGCAATGGTTGGGCGGTTTACCGAATTGTGGGAGACAGCATTTTGGGTACTACGGCCAAGGATAGTCCGAACTCGTTCTTGTGCACGGAAAAAGATTATTCCGATTTTGAACTGCGATTCGAAGTCCAAGTCGACCCGGCCCTGAACTCTGGCTGCCAAATCCGCTCCAAGAGCTTGCCGGAAAAAGACAATGGCCGCGTCCATGGGCCGCAGGTTGAAATCATGCGAGGACCTGGCGAATCAGGTTACATTTATGGCGAGGCGACGGGCAGGAATTGGATCTCGCCTAGCCAACCGACCCACGCAAATCACAAGAACAACGAATGGAATCAGTACCATGTCCGAGCTGTAGGTAACAATATCCAAACTTGGATCAATGGAAATTTGATTGAGGACATCACCGACACTCAATCGCACAAGTCCGGATTCATTGGTCTCCAAGTGCACGGTATCGGCAAGGAACAAGGACCGTTTCAAGTAAAATGGCGCAAGATTGAAATTCGCGACCTTTCGAAAAAGTAAGACGCAAAACGCAATGAAGATTTGTTCGCACGATTGGGTACTATCCGGAATCACCTTGAGTCTTTCGCTCATGGCATCAGGGTGTAAACCGAACATCACAGCCACCCCACTGCATGAACCAAACTATCTTTATGCGCATGCGCTTCATCTCAAAGAAGACGTTGCTTTAGAGCAGCCCCTAAGCGATTCGCAAGAATTGTTGTCCGAGTGGTTTGGCACGCTTGATGAACCGAAACTACCGCCACTTTTTGCCGACGATGACTACAAAACGCTCATTTCTTTATCGAACCTAGAAAAGGCGGCTGGGCCACCGGCAAACAGTGTAGAGCCCGGCGAAAAAGGGCTGTACCGCCAACTTTGTGCCTCATGCCATGGCGAATCAGGACAGGGACGCGGGCCCGTTGCTGCATCGCAAAATCCATACCCTCGCGAGTTTCGACACGGGGTATTCAAATACAAAAGCACTGCTCGCAAAAACAAACCTATCAAAGCCGACATTGCGCGTTCGCTCCGCAAAGGCCTATCGGGTTCTCAGATGCCCTTGTTCAATAAACTCCCCGACGACAAGATCGATGCGTTAGTTGACTACGTCATCTTTTTGTCGATTCGGGGTGAATTTGAGCGCAAGCTACTGTATACGGCCGCTTACGAACTTGACTTGGACAAAGATCGAATCTACACGGCTTCTTTCAAAGGCAGCAGCGATGTCGAATCGAAAAAACAATGGGATGGCCAAATCGAAACAGCAACCGAATTGCTGACCGGAATTGCCGATGCCTGGATCGAGGCCGCCGATAGTGTGGAGGAGTTTGAGCTTCCGAGCTTTCCGCTTTTTGGAACTGAGACGGCAGACAACAAGCCAGAACTGGAAAAATCCGTGGCCAAGGGGAGAGAGCTTTTTTTGAGCGAAGAGGCTGCTTGTGCAAAATGCCATGGTGAATCCGCAAAAGGGGATGGAAAGCAGTTGCCTGACTACGATGACTGGACGAAAGACTGGACGTCCAAAATTGACATCAACCCAACGAAACTCGATGAGCTCCTGCCGCTCATGGCCCGAGGCGGACTGAAGCCGCAGCAGCTTAAGCCGAGAAACATCGTCGAAGGTAAGTTCCGGGGTGGCCGCGAACCAATGGATATCTACCGCCGAATTCGTTACGGCATCCTCGGAGCACCGATGCCCGCCGCCGCGATTATCAAGTCAAGCGACGACAAAGGGATTCGCGAGGAAGATATTTGGCATCTAGTCAACTACGTACTTTCGATTGCCGAGCCGGAAACCATAGTGCCGTCCAAATGAGTTGGCGTACTCTAAGAGCTCGTATCGCTATCCAAAACGACCAGTAATGTAGTCCTCGGTTTCTTTTAGTTTTGGCTTTGTGAAAATCCTGGACGTTAGACCGAGTTCGACGAGCCGACCCAGATACATAAATGCCGTGAAGTCGCTGATGCGAGACGCTTGCTGCATGTTATGCGTCACGATCAAAATCGAATAATCCCCCTTAAGACGTTCTATGAGATCCTCGATCTTGCCTGTCGCCAACGGATCCAATGCCGAACATGGCTCATCCAGCAGCAGGACCTCAGGATCACTTGCGATTGCGCGAGCGATGCACAATCGCTGCTGCTGACCTCCCGAGAGTCCAAGCCCACTTTCGTTTAACCGGTCCTTGACCTCTTCCCACAGTGCAGCACCGCGCAACGATTGCTCGCAGACTTGCATCAGCCGCTGCTTGTTTCTTTCGCCATCGATTCGGAGCGGATAAACGACGTTCTCAAAGATACTCATCGGGAACGGATTCGGTTTTTGAAAAACCATCCCCATCCGTTTGCGAAGCTGAATCACATCCACTCCAGGAGCGAAGATAGAGTCCTCACCTAGTAGCATATCCCCTTCGATCCGAACGGTGTCGATGAGATCGTTCATCCGATTGACGCTTCGCAGCAGAGTTGACTTACCGCAACCACTCGGTCCGATCAAGGCCGTTACCTTGCCACGTGCGATGGGCATCGAGACATTGTGAATCGCTTGCTTGCGACCATAAAATAGGTTAAAGCCCACGATGCGGAGGACCGGGTCTTCCTGCAGTACTTCGTCATGCAATACCGACTCAACCCGTTGGCCGTCGGCGATCATTTTCAGTCTATCCATAAATTCAATCGATGTATCTCTAGAACTGGCTGCCTTGGAATCGTTTACGAAGTCTCGCGCGGAGCCATATCGCTGTCACATTAAGTAATGTGACAATGGTGAGAAGCAATAACGTCGCTGTAAACACCATCGGCTTTGCTGCTTCGCTGTTCTGGCTTTGAAATCCTAGCGAGTAGATTTGAAAGCCAAGGTGCATGAACGATCTCGAACCGTGAAAAAAGGGGAACTCAAAATCGAGCGGCAACTCGGTAACCAACGGGATCGCACCAACCAACATCATCGGAGCAACTTCGCCAGCCCCGCGGGCCATTGCCAAGATAAAGCCCGTAATGATTCCTGGCCTGGCATACGGCAACACGATACGTTGCAGAGTTTGCCATTTCCCGGCGCCGCAAGCATAAGAGCCTTCGCGAATCGAATTGGGTACCGCCGCCAACGCCTCTTCTGTTGCCACGATGACGACAGGCAAGGTCAATAGGGCCAGTGTACAAGAAGCCCAAAGCAAGCAGCCCTTGCCAAAAGTCGGGTTGGGCAAAGTTGCTTGATAATAGCCATTAAAGAACGGAGACTTTACCATCAAGCAAACGAGCCCCAATAAACAAGCCAGCCAAAACAACCCTCCAAAGCTGGCGAGTCGTTTCCGAAACGGAGTCATCTGTGCTGGTGAGCCCGAAACTAAAGCAGCTAAAAGAAAGGCAATTGTGCCGGCCAACGTTGTCCCTGCCAACGCAACAAACCAAACACTCGATGGCCATGGTGTGAAACCAGCCTTAACTGGCCCACCATCAATGTACCCGCCAATGGTGTAGCAAAAGAACGACAGGCCGAAGACACCGTATACGATGCTGGGAACGCCAGCCAAATTGTTGATGCTGATTCGGATAATGCTCAAGACCCAACCGGCTTTGGCATACTCGCGCATGTACAAGGCAGCAATAACTCCGAAAGGCATTACGGCAATCGACATGATCAACGTCATGACGATGGTTCCCCATAAGGCCGGAAAGAAACCGCCCTCAATCCCACCTTCTCGAGGTTGACCAAACAAAAACTCCAGCCAACGAATCAAGTACAATCGAAGCTTGCCCACGAAGCCGAGTTGATTCGGCTCCACGAATCGAACAATGTCAGAGACCAATACCGACTTCTCCCTCAACGTGGCCACCCGTGTCAAATTTTTGTCGGTATCATCTGAGAGCCAAAATCGTTTTCGTCCCTCTGGCATATTGAGAGCCATAAGCGATTGGGTTGCACTGAGGCGTATGCAATCGCTTGCGGATCGGCTCGCACCCTCCTGAACTTCCAATCCAATTCGACTAGCAAGTTCGCTTCCAACCGCAATCGAAGTCGACTTGAACGAAACCGAAGCCTCGCTGGTTTTTGAAGTGTTGCGTTCCAAGGGAACCTCGCCTAACCAGTCAAGCGTTGGTACCTGAACAGTCACCACTTCTGACTGCAAGCCAGCTTCCAAACGAGCAATTTCAAGGTTGAGAGCGTATTGCAACAGCGTCACCGACTCCGCCACCTTGATCACTGCCTCGACAGCGACGTTCGAAGCCTTCGGCATCGACTCCAGTCGTGCACGAATATCGGACAGCGTGGGGGCATATTGCGCGAGCTCCATTTCCAAACGGCTCTTAGCGGTCCGCTCGAGTCGAGTCAGATGCTCGATTTGGATGGGATGTTTTTGCAATCGCTTTTTCCAGAGCACAATGGATGCCAAGAGGTCTTGGCCCACTGCCTCCGCGATGGACTTTGCTGAGGCCGTTTCCGATGCCTCGTCCGCGATCAACTGCAGATCCGTTCCATCCCGGATTTCCGCTTTTCGGACGCCAATGCGTGAAGCAGAGAGCTGTCGATCAAATCGCCCTAAACGGTGTTTTGCCGATTCGATCTGTGCAATGAGAGCGGATTGCTTATGCTGCGATTCCTCGACGGCTGTTTTTAGAACGGTCGCGTCTGTGATTATGTTCGTCGATTCCCCCGAGGCATGGCCGCCGACCAAACGCTTTTCCCATGCCAACTTGAGCTCTGTACTCACCGTGTTCAATGCCGCCTTGAGAGTGTCCTCGAATTCAGTTGCCCAAACTGCATCCCCATTCGCGGCATCCGATTCTTGGGCAAGTGAACTGACCTGGTCCAGCAGAACTCTCAGCGATGCAAAATTCGAATCGATCTCGGGTGTAAATATTTGTTCCAATCGACACGGAAATCCATACAGTACTCCCCACTCGCGGCGTTCCAGCATCCAAATATCGGCAGGCTGAAAAGCCCGATGCGATTGCAGATCGTCGGCACTCGCATTCACCGAAACTAAGGGCACGAATGCAAAGTGCCGGTTACTGATATCGTAGTTGCCTGTACGTAGATACAGTTGCGTCGATTCGACTTGATCACTGCCCGCCAAAACCTCTTCGGCTTTCGCACGGCTCTTTTCGTCCAGTTGACCAAGGGACTGCCTACTAATATTGAATGACTGACTGTGCTGTAGCTCTCCGGCTTCCATTTCCCCGTTTAGCAGCGGGTAAAGTGCGTACGATCGCTGCCAATGCGTTGCGAGTCCCTTGTACAAAATCAAGGTCAGCAATGCGAAAATCATGGTACATGCAATCGCGAACATACCGCCCGTGAGCCATACCATCGGCTCGCCCTGTGCAATCAGGCTCTGTCCGGTTGATCTTGCCCTTGCGTGCGTTTTCATAGTTGAAAGGCTCGCTTTCGAAAACGCAACCGAACAACTTCCGCAATCGTATTGGCGACTAGCGTAAAGCAAAAGAGCAGGAAAGCGGCCAAAAACAAGGCATGAAAGTGCGTCGAACCTCGTGCGGCCTCGGGCAACTCGGTCGCCAACGTTGCCGATAGGGTTCGATAGCCGTTCATCGGATTAATGTCCATCACCGGCGTGTTTCCAGCTGCCATCAAAACAACCATGGTTTCGCCTACGGCCCGTCCGAATCCAATCATCAAGGCACTGAATATGCCACTCATCGCGGTTGGTACGACAACCCGAATTGTTGTTTGCCAGGTTGTGGCTCCACAGCCGAGCGATGCGCTACGCAAATGCTGAGGAACCGACTGAAGCGCATCTTCCGAGATCGTGTAGATGAGCGGGATGATCGCAAACCCCAATATACCGCCAACCAGCAATGCGTTTCGCTCTTGATACGGGCCGAGCATCGAACCTCGCGGGTCCATTCCAATCGAAGCAAAGCACGATGCCGCCAAAGCAGCCAGGACCAAGGTCGCAATCGTCGCAATTGCAAACAATCCCAAGTTTACAAGCGAAAAACGCAGCGGGCTCGACTTCCTGGCAATGGCTTGTATGTACGGACTCAGCGGACTGCTGAATAGCCATGCTACTAGCAACGCCATTGGCAGCAATGCCAAGCAAAACCATCCTGACCAGCCAGAACCGTCATTCTTCGAAAGCCATTGAATCAAATTTCCGTTGAACAATAGCGACTCTATTGAACTCGCCATTTGATTCGCGACGAAAATACCCGCCGGAATGAGAGCAAACAAAATGGGTAGCCGATAGTGTCGCATACGAATCGCCACGGTTCCTGGAATAACCAGCCAAAGATTTGCGAACAACAAAAACAGGAACAAGATCGCAACCACCGACAGAAGCACCGCCATCAGGTTGTCTCGAAGAACCGGTGCGAGAACCAACGCCCCTATAAAACCCAAAACGACGCTGGGCACACTAGCCATCAGTTCAATGATGGGTTTGACTCGTGCTCGCCAACGACTGCTCATGAACTCGCTGCCAAAGATCGCTGCCATCAACGCAATAGGAGCTCCGATTAACATCGAAAAAAAAGTTGCCTTAAGGGTACCAAAGATAAGCGGCCAAAATCCAAATTTGTATTCACCCTCGACAGTACCCGTACTGCTTTGCCAAATATGTTGAGGGGTACCATAACCCTCGTACCAAATGCGATTGAAGAACGAACTGAGAGATGCTTCTGGGAATGGAACACTCAATCGCCATAAGTCGACATGGGTTGCATTCAGAAGCCCAACACAGGCTGCGTTTGCGGAAAAGAAAATACGTGGCCGGAAACCAGAACGGGCTTCGATCTTGGCATCCCAAGCGATCAACTGACGGTTGGTGGGAACGTAATAAGCCGCGCCTTTGCCTGACTCAAACTGAACAGCCACGATCCGACTCTCGGGCGAAGCAGCCAAATCGACGATAGGACCATCCTCACCAGCGAATCGATGAATGGACATCAACTCCTGACCACTCGCCTTGGCAGAGGATGCAACACTTTCGATGTGACCTGATTCGCTGCCAATCATCAGGGTTGACCGGCCCAGAAGCGGCGCCGACACGATCGCTTTGCTTTCCGATCCGGCCAACGAAGTATGAGAAAGCCCCTGCACTAACCGGTTCGCATCATTAGGAACCCACACCACCACACGCCCTTTTGCATCAAGCGATTGGACCTGCTCCGAGCGGGAGCCAACCATCAGACCTATGATTTCGGGCGACCTCTCCAATTCCGTTTTCACTGGGTTATGCGACCATGTCTTGGACTCTTGAGTGATGGCTCCTGAAAAACTATTGACTTTGTTGTCGATGACTCCCAATGAAATCGTGTGGCCGTCCGTTGCCCCCCAGGTCCAGGACTGCGACTCGTCAAAACTCGATGCCGCTTGCGGATTGCGCCAATCGATACACGCTACAGGTTTTTCAAACAACGAGATCGGCGGATGAAAGACGACTTCTCTAACGGTCTGCTTGCGAACCAAGCCGCTTTCCATCGACCGATATAAGCTCCCGTCATAAACCGCGATTCCGGCCTTCAACGCTGTTTCCACTTCCAATGTGACCTCGTTGGATGCAATGAACTCAACTTGAATCGACAACGTGATTGGACGAACCGCACCACTCGAGTAACCTGCAATCATGCTTGAATCGTTATCTGCTACGGCACTGCATACGATGCTCCCCAGTGATGCACTCAACGCATCATTTTTGGCTGCATGCCTACTCAGCTGCTGGCCAGTGGACGTCGAATGAACGGTGATGTAGTCGCCTCGATGTAAGACCCAAAGTAGTTCAGCATACTCGTCTACGCCGCATGAAACTGGAGTCGCGGCATCGAAATCGACCGGAACCGAATTCGCCTCATGTCCATGGATTGGGACCGAAGTTAGAAACGTAGCCGAGTTGCTTTGAAAAAGAGGCAAAACATTGCCGAGCAAAACAAGTACAACCAACGTCACGACCAAGATGGTACCGATACCCCCGATCGTGATAACTTGTTTCGCAACACGATCCGAGACGCGCACCCACCAAGATGAGTTGCGGTCGCGCCGGTGGCGAGTTGTTGTTGTACTGAAGTTATTCACAAGCGCTTTGCCACACGTGGAGAATCATCGGTAGCACAGGAGTGCCACTTGTGATCGATCAAGGATCGATACCCACCATCTTGAGTGCTTTTGCTGCGGTCTTTGCGTCCACAGGGAAATAACCATCCTTGACTGCAATCTCTTGACCTTCCTTGCTGAACACGAACTTGATGAACTCTTTGCGTAAGGGTTCCATCTTGCTGGTTGGTTTGTAGTTTACTGCGAGGTAAAGAAAACGTCCCAAGGGATACTTTCCATTGTACGCGTTTTCCTCGGTTGGCTCGATGGCAGGTTCGCCCATCTTTGGCGACAGCGCCAAGGGCTTAACAGCCTCCGTCTTGTATCCAATTCCGCTATAACCCATGGCAAACCGGTTTTCGCCAACGGAAGCGATAACCGCGGTACTGCCAGGCTGCTCATTCACTCGATCGCGGAAGTCGCCATTGCCCATCGCCTTCTCTTTAAAAAACCCATAGGTTCCGGAGGCAGCGTTTCGACCAAACAAAGCAATCGCTTCCTTTTCGTAGTCCCCCTTGAGCGCAATCTGTCCCCAATTGTCGATCGCATTCGCTCCAAGCTTTCTTGTGCTCGAGAAGATCGCATCGACTTGCTCCATGCTCAGGCTCTGCAGTGGGTTGTCGCGGTTTACGTAAACAGCCAACAAATCGATTGATGTAGGCAGCAAAACAGGCTTGTACCCATACTTTTTTTCGAAGTCGGCAATCTCATTAGCCTTCGCGTCGCGGCTCATCGGTCCGAAACTTGCGGCACCCTCGATGAGGGCGGGCATGGCTTTCGAGGAGCCCTGTCCCTCAACCTCGGTCCGAACGCCTTTGTAGTATTCCTTGAACTTCTCCGTCCACTGAGTCAACAAGCTGTTCAACGAATCGGAGCCTACCGACTAGATTAGGCCGGACAAGCCAGCCGCAGGTTTGTATTTTGGCAGGCTAGGATCTACTTTGCCTTGCGCCAATCCACTTGCTGCAAAAGCGCAGATGATCACGCAGAAGGCAAAAGGAGAAATCAGATTCTTTGGACAGTAAGCTTGTAGGACCATGGTCGTCTCCGAAGTTTGGATAGCATTCAATGGTGCGAATTGTTCCAGAAACCTTGGAAACCACTAGGTAGGCGATGTTAAGAAAGTGTTAATTGTCCGTTTTTGTTGGTTTTTTGAAGCGTCAGTGGGGGGTGTTGCCGTTTCTTTCCCCCCTAAGGAAAAGTCGCTGGCCCAAGAATGGGGAGAGAGGGGGTGGGTTGGCCGAATTGGCTCGGTGAACCCAATTGATCGGACGGACTGGACGGTTGGCTCAAAATGGGCAGAGGTGTTGCCATTGTTCGGGGGGCCGACACCGCAACACCTTGGCCTGCCTGCAGTCTGAGCTGCTCACCGCTAGCGATTAACGCATCTCTCGGTATGTCGGGTTCAGCGGTTAGTTGGATGTCGATGATGCGTTCATCGCGGTTTTCAAATGGCCAGAGCGTTTCGCTGAAAAAGTCGAGTGGCGGAATCGCGTACCATGGGGGACGGATTTTTCGCAAGACACGTTCTGTTTTGTAACCATCGCGGACAACTTCAATATTTCGCGTCGCGTAGTAAGTAAAGCTGGTTGAAACCGGCGTTAACCCGATGGGCTGCTTGTCGATGTAAGCCATAGCTCCAGACGGCGTGGTTCGGACCGTCATTCGCTTCCGAATACATCCTATTTGTGTCGCAGTTGCGACGATCAGGATTGCGATGGTGAGTCTGTAAAACGGCTCGATTTGATGGATGAACGTGTTTTTTGGCATTTGGGCTTTCGTTTTGCGTCCCGGGGGAAACCAAATCAACGGTAGTTTCCGAATGACTCGCGACAGAACGGACTGAGTCGAGTCTAGGATTCACGCAGGTGAAGCCGCAAGATAAGATAGGGAATATTGGGAAATCTTTAGCAAACCCTTGTATTTTTCTTTTATTCGGCAACGATTGAGCAACCGTGTCCTTTAGGCCCACAAACTGAGTTGTTCTCTTGGCTGCCATTCCATCGACCCAAATCTCAACCGTTCGTTCGCAAGACAATCAACCCCTTGCTCGCGAGCCTTTGACTCCGCTCTGCAAAGCCACTGGCCATACGCTAGCGTTCTTGGCAAAGTTGGTAAGCGGATTTACTGTGAGATGGCTTGGTTCGCAGCCCGAGACCTGCCAACGCGTTTACTTTGCTAACCATACTAGCCATTTGGACGCAGTTGTATTGTGGTCGTGTTTGCCCAAAGAGCTTCGATTGCTGACTCGACCAGTAGCAGCCCAAGATTATTGGGGCGGGTCCGGATTGCGCAGATTTCTCGCTAAGTCTTTCAACGCAATCTTGATCGACCGCAAGCAGATCAAGGTGCATCAAAGTCCAGTCGAATTGATGTTGCGAGAAATTGGCGACGTCTACTCGTTGATAGTATTCCCTGAAGGAAGCAGAGCCATCGACGGCGAAATGGGTGAGTTCAAAAGCGGACTCTATTACCTAGCCAAAAAACGACCCGATCTAGAGCTTATTCCGGTTTACATGGACAATCTCAACCGCATCTTGCCACGTGGAGAGTTCATGCCAGTGCCATTGCTCAGCTCCATCACGATCGGTAGTCCGATCTATTTAGAGGCCGGCGAGGGCAAAGTCGATTTCCTGAACCGCGCAAGCCGGTCGGTCAAAGTCCTCAAGGAACGTTAGAAGTCAGCTACTTGTTTTGTTTTTCAGCGTCGCTTGAATCCCCGTTGTTCGGATTATTCACTTCGAGCGGCTGATTTGCTTGTATGGATTGATCTCGCTGATCCATTGCCGCTTGCATCTTGATGCGTTGTTCCTCGATTTGTTGGCGGACTTCCACAAGTTTTGCACGCTGTTTTTCAACTTGATCCGCCTGTCCCAATTTGTCGTAGGAAGCGATTAATTTCTCACGGGTGACAACACGTTGGGGCGAAGTGGCTAGGGCTTGCAGGTAGCATTCAACGGCTTCCTCGGTTCGATTTAGCAGCGAGAGTATGCTGCCTCGAGAATCAAGGAACTCCGCCACGCCTGGTGTGATTGCAATCGCCTTATCAATCAACCGCAAGGACTCCGTCAATCGTGGAGGTTCCAACTTTGTGTAAACCATAGCAAGGTTGTTGATCACCAAGCTCATTTGAGGCAAAGCTGCCAAAATCACTTCATAGTCGTTCGTGGCAGCGGCGAGGTCGCCACGTCGAAGTGCAGCATCGGCCAAAAGCAAGCGAGCCACATACGATGTGCCCGAAGTCGCGATTCGAAGCCGAAGCGTTTCGTTCGTCAATTCGTTTTGCCCAATGCCAAGCTGAGCCAGCGCATTGAGCTCTTCTTGAATCAGGACATTCGTTGGATCCAGTGAAACGGCAAGATCCAGGTACTCCAGGTTAATCTGAATTTGATTGTTCGCACGTACCAGGGTGGTGCGGAACTTTAGGCGATAAGCATCCGATAGGGCTCGCGCAATCTTGGGAGAGTTTGGAAACTGCCTAGCGCCTTTTACTAGTCCCTCCAACGCGTTGTCGAGACGATTGGTTAAAACATAGGCCTGCGCTGTGAGCACAGTATTGTCTTCATTTAATCCACCTGATTTATCCTTGACTCGTTCGACCAACAGATCGGCCGTAGCTTGGGCTTGGACAGGCAATCCATTCTGCATGTAGACGGCAACGGAACTGAGAAGCAACTTGGGATCATACTCGGCGGCTCGTTTCAAGAACTCTTGCGACTCAGCCGTTTTGTTTTCCTGTTGAAGCAATTGCGAATAAACCAGCAAGAGTGCAGGAGGAATATCCCTGCCAACCGTCCCGCGTTTGAGATGGTACTTAAGCGTTTCGATATCGATTGCCTCTCCCTTTTGGCCACGTTCAATTAGGTCCATGGCCAGCCATGTGTGCGCTTTGGCAAAACCTGTGCTTTGTGTTGTTGCCAGCCCCTCCATGATTTGTCGTGCACTCCCACGACTTCCGTATCGAGCCATTTGACTGGCAACGTAAAACTTGGCAAATTTATTGTTTTGATTGAGCTGCAATACCCGTCTGAATAGCATGTCAACCAAGACAGGTAGTCGTTTCGAATCTGCATCGGAATTCTGCTTTTCCGAGCTTTCAGCCTCCTCCTGTTTCTCGTTAGCAATTTCTATTTCCTTGTTGGCTCGATCGGCATACCAATTGGCCTTTACATCGCGATCAGAAAATTTGCCAATGGCTACGAACGAACCAAGAACCGAGAAAAGAAGAATGACTGGAAGCAGTGCCAAAACCGATCGCCATCGACGTGATTGCTGCCAATGCGAACACAGATCGAGAAACTCGCCGGCTAAATCGACCGGTGAAAACCAAATCCATTGAAACCAACTCGGCCTAGCAAGAATGTCCTTTTCGGAGTCTTTGGTGTCCAAGGACGCTTTGTCTTGTTTAGTCAATTTCGAACCTGCTTGGCTTTCTGGAGTGGAGTTTCGCTCGCCTGTCGAACTCGTTCGAAAATCTCGAAAAAGAGTTTTCTATTGCGAGCGAGTTCCGCTTCGCTCAAACCTCGACCGGATTCGAAAAAGACTTGGACCTGATAGGAAATAGGTACTTGTTCGTTGCGGTCATTTTGAAGCATCGAAATGATGTTTTTCCGACTCAACTGTTTAGCAGTAATGGATCGTTCAACCGGAATCCCATTTTCATCAAAGAAGCCAACCCATACAAAACCAAACAATCCGTATGGGTTTTGCATTTTGAATTCGTCAAATGCCATTCCTTTACCGTTTGCGGTCTCCTGCTCCAACTCCTTGATATCTAGGATCCTCCAACCGACTGCTTGATAGCCTTCCGATAATGTACTCCAACCCTGGAATGGAAAATTGAGCGAGACAAATACTTGATTCCCCCGGTTATCGAATTTCCAACCATGTGAGAAAACACCTTGCGTGTTGCCGCTCGCATCAAAACTAATCTTACGTATGCCATTAAACTCACTTGGAAAAGCATCGTTCGTCGGAAACGTCGCTGCTAACTCTTCTCTGAAACCCGATACTTCAGCGCCGTCGTTGATACGAAACATAGCCGAATACGCCGAAAGCGAACCGAACAACACACACAGCGCGCTGCAAAGCCCAATCGCAACGCGACTCGGACTCCAATTCGTTTCATTCGCTGGAACGGAGGGGTCTAATTCCGACGTTACCTTGTTTGGCCATGTCGCAAGTTGGTTATACCCACGTATCAGTGCATTCTGTTTCTCGGCCTCCGAATCAGTCATTGGCTCAACCAATGCTTCCATCGCAAAATGACTACATAGAATGCACGCGAGATCGGCTCCGAAAACAAGGGTGGCGATAAGGGCATGCCCGACACCCGTCGAGAGGCTCACCCCGAAGTACTCCATTCCAAGAGCAATGGCCAATAGCCTAATCATGTTTCCAAGGACCGAAATAAACGGAACTGTGGCGATGGTTAACACTCCCACCAACAAGGTGCTCCGACGGTACACCAGGATAGCCAATGCCGCTGCAATCAACGCATTCAGGCTATCCGCCCCACTGCACACTCCGGACACCGAAATCCTGTTTGCACCGACTTGAAGTGCATCTCCCTCCAAAATGTTAGGGATGCTGATCGCGTCCAAAAATCCGTTGCACGCCCAGGCTGCAATCGACTGCAAGCCAACACCAATTCGCGAGTCCAACCCGCCCGGAAGCGGCACAGACACCGCAAACAGACTGCATATCGCCATAATTCGAGTCCAACTCGATCCTCCATAGGCAACGAGTGCCCAAGCGAAAACCACCACAATTGCCGCAAATTGCACGATCAACGGTGAAATCCAAAAAATGCCAAAGACGGATGATCCAACCCCAATCACAAAGAACAACTCGCCTAAACGAGCACGTCTATAACTGGCGGCTTTGTAGACACAGGTCCAACCAAGAAACCAGATTCCCAGGGCGGTTGAAAACGGAAAGAAGAGGAGAGCCTGTTGGCTCACGAGCCTTTTCGATTGAGCGAAAAGCGATGGCGACATGCAAAGCAAAGGCAAGATCAACGCAAACGCAAGCCAAACTCTAAGGACAGCTTCTACTTTTGAAAGAGTGAGAACCTCCCGGGCGTTTACCGGTTTTTTAGAGCCTGAATCGGTCTGAATGATTGCTTCAACCGAAACCAATTTTTCCATTGCAAATCCCAAATAGCGAAACATCTCTGGTCGAAGTAATTAAACCAGTGGCAGAAACCTGACCGTTCGTTCGATTTTACCCTACGAAACTCAGATTTCGATGGACCTGCATCCAGATTTCTTCACATGTTAACACAGTTCAATCCGGCCTGAGCAAGCTTTGAGACTGTTTGGCCAGGAGTACGTTGGTTTACACCATCAGCACAAATATTTCTTCCTTCAAGCGGAGACCGTACTTGCGAGAATCACTGGCCTTTTCACGCTTGCATATTGTCTTCGGTCGGCTCCATACTCGTTCGCAACGTAGTCTTCGACTTCTTGTACTTGACCCAATCCGCTTCGAGGGCGGCTAGACACGAATCCACCAAGCGTTGGTCCGCCGACGTAAGCTGTGGCAAATTCCCAAATCGACGGGAATAAAACAATCGTGCGATTAGATCACCATCGAACGTAATGGACTGCGATTGGAGCTTGGTTTCCGCGGCAAGGAAGAACTCGCGTTGCGTTTGAGCACTCGTTCTGTGCATGCCAAATCTGCCGAGCAACCTTGTCGCGTTATTGTAGAAATCGACCGCGGAAAGTTGCTGGCTTTTGAATGGAGATAGCAAACGAATTTTTGGGATCCAGGTAGGGAAAAGCCACAGAAGTGTACGGTGTAGGCAAACTGCGACAAAGCCAATTAGGGTTACCACCAACGCGCCCTGCCAGGAAAACCATCGACTGGGCGAAAACGCCAATCCTGTAATCTCATTGCTTCGAACGCGTTCCAATACGCTCTTGAAACCGATCCAAGCATTGGAATAAGAGTCATCCGAGGATTCACTAAAATTCGAAAAAAGCGTACTCTGCTTGGACTTGTCCATGTTCAGAATCATCTCCGACCAGAGCTCCTGCATCACCCCCAGTGTTTGACCATTCGTTCGCTTAAATGTACCACCAGCATTGGAACCATCACCAGACGGAGTACCATCCAACCTCAACCATGCACCGTCTTTGATGTAGCTTGGAACGGGAATGGAATGCGACGTAAACTCCTCAACTGAGAAGTAAGCTTCTACCCAAACATGGGCATGGCTCTGTTGAACCAGAAAGTAATTGCCTAGTTCGTTGTACTCGCCCGGTCGAAAACCGACCACCAGTCGCGTTGGGATTCCAAGCGATCTCAAGAGCATGGCAAGAGCTGAGGCATAGTACTGGCAATGCCCAGTCTTTTTATTCAATAGAAAATCGGCGATGGGGTCGATGCTTCGATCATTCGGCGCCGTAATTTTCAGCGTATATCGAAAATCAGTTCCGTTGGCCAGGTAGTCTTCGAGAAAAACAGCTCTAGCAAAACGGTCGTCTTTGCTGGCCTTGCAGCCTGCCAAAATCTGATCGCGGAACGGAATGATCACTTGAAGCGATTCGGGGAAATCAATGAGCTCTTCTTTTCGGTAAGTACTGTATTGCGAAACCCCAACATTTGCTTCGGCTGGGTCTCGCAAGCAGTCCTTGAGATCAGCCAAAAGCGGACTTTCGACACCATCTTTAAATGCATACGTGGAATAGGAGAAGCGACGCTTTTGACGATTCAACTGAGCCGACTCACGTGTATCCACCATCCTCCAGTCGCGGCGCACGACACTGAACCCATTCTTGGCGTTGTTTTGCGAAAAAGGAGAGATTGACGGTACTATGTCACCAAGACTGTCTTTCTCAATGATATTGACCGTTACAGAATCGGAGTCGCTGGCTAGTGCTTCATTTATCTGTGCTGATAACGGCGGATCACGCATAGTACGAGTATCACGCAGTATCCCCGGTTCACCCGGTTGCCATATCCCATAGCGAGGGCCGTCGAAGTAACGGTGAGAAACCGTCGCGCGGATATACGGCGGTGACTTGGGACGATACGGTTCTTGCTTCCGATCATCCACCATGCTCATTCGAAAAAGAGGCTTTTCATTCTTCAGCAACTCACCAACCATGCGTAGGCTAATCTGCTCGTTGAAGCCAACGCTGGCCGGTGTACTTGCATTCCCCTCGTAGGAACTCGTACTCAGCCGAGGAAGTGAGTAAAAGTAGGCAACGGCAAAGACAAGGACCGACATCGATAACGGAATAATACCTCTGTCCCATCGCAGCGGAGAAAAGGCCTGTCGTTTCACATGACCTTGAAGCGATGGTGATGCGATGGCCGAAAGCTTGACCCCCGAGTTTGCCTTGGTAACGAGTTGCTCTTTGCCGAGCCAATGCAGCATTCTCGACCAAATGGATGTCGACTCCGAAATCGATTCGCTATGCCGAAGCTGCGAAGCGAATAAAGCCAATGCCATCATCGCAGCAGAGCCGAAAGCAAGTACCGGCAGCATCAAGATTCCATACAGAACAGTGTTGTTGACTAACGCACCAACAACCAATTCTAAAAGCAGGAAAACACCCCACTGTTCGAAGACCCGCTTCGACTTTTTTTGAAACATAAGTGGCAGTTGAACATAGACCAAGAGGTTGCCAACCTCCACAATTTGATTTGCCGATCTATTCGCCATGAAATCGACGATAGCAATTCCGGCACCTGCAACCATCGCGATGTACACTAACCATCGATTGAGCGAAAACCAACCAAGCACGTCGGTATACACAATGGACAAGATGGAACAGAATCCAACGAGGACAGGCAAGTTCCAAGACTCCTTGCCAAGCCCAATCAATCCAGCCGCAATCGTTGCAAATAAGCCAAAGTAAATGGTGACACGGAGAAAACTGTACTGCTGACTCATGGCTCGATTGTCCGTCGCCGTCCGTTGGAATTGGTGTCCCGTCAATTGACAGCCCAAATCATACCATGCTCTACCTTAGCACGGTTGCAGGCATGCCTCCCTGCATTGGATCGCGATACGTATTGCCAGAGGTCATGCCCCAGCTCGGTTGGGGTGCCGCATACGGACTGGTATTGGGACGAAAACCCACTTCACTTGGGTTGCTGTTGCCCCAAAGATACGGCTGTCCCACCGTTGTGTTCGAGGCGACATAGTTTCCGTTGCGATTGCTGTTGAACAAACTTGAGCCAAAGAGACTTCCCGTGCCCGACGCAAAGGTTGGCCATTTGAAAACGGGTGACGTGGCTGGGGCCGAGTAGGCGTAGGCACCGTTCGGTGGCGTGGCACCCATGGGGTAACCACCAGGACCATAGTAACCCGCTATCGCATTGTTTGGCAGGTTGGGTCGCAATGGTACCGCTGGAATCACAACCGTTTGGTTTGAAGCCGTATTGCCCCCAGTTACGGAAGTTGATGCCATCGCCTGCGTCGGGTTGAAGTTGGGGATTGGGTAATAGGGCGCAGGAGCCTGTGCAACATAACTTCGATTGGGAATACCCGAGTAAGCAAAACCAGTATTGGGCGGATAGTCGATCGGTCGCGTTGGATATCGGGTCGCATTTCGATTGGCTTGCGCGATTTGTGCCGCTTGTTGGTAGAAATTGGGGTTGTTTGCGATCGCATTCCCGACGTTCGGCAATGGTCGATCCACCACCTTGGGAACCTCCACTGTTTTGGTTCCAAAAGAAGGCACCATTCGAGAGACCTCTTGCTTTTCATATACTTGAAAAGTCACGGGCTGTGTGATTTGGACGTTCTTCGGCACGTATTGAACAATGGGCACGTATTGCCAAACTTGTTGCGGCGGAACGAACGGATTCCAATTCGGGACATTTCGCAATTGCAGTTGCTGTGATTGAATTGGAATGTACTGTGTTACCGTAGTTGTCCTATTCTCCGTTACGGTTCTTGGACGGTAGACACTCTCTTTGACTTCTTGATAGGAATAGGTCAAAACTGGAACGGGCTCATTGATGACATATCGTCCGTATTGCTGGCCGCTGGCAGGGTCAACAAATGTCTGAATGGGTGTTCTTGCGGCAAAAGCCTCGCTATCATTGTTTGCGCCCCCACTGGGAAGAACCGACGGATTTGCATCGATTGGCTGAGCTGAAGGAGCATTTTGGACTCCGATTGCCGTAGATACGAAAAGCAGCCAGATGGGAAAAAGGCAAAACAATTGATGAACAGCGATGCTTTTGGAGAACATAGTCTTGCCCGATTGGATCCTTGAATACTTGCGTTGCCCACGAACTGGCGGGAAACTTTTGCTAGCTTCCCACGCCGTGATCGACGCACTTGCAGTGCGAGCTCGGAACGGCACTCTATTTACAGTACTCGGTCGTACAATTTCTGAAGTTCCGTCGCAAGGTCTAGTTAGCGAGAATCGCCAGTGGTTTTATTGCATTCACGATGGCATCGCAGGCCTTTTGGCCGACGAGGCGGTCGAATTGGATCATTTGGTCTAGTCGACGATTTACCAGTGCGCCAGCCCTAGTTTCTTCTGGGCAACACACGAATTTTGCGTCGGGTTTCTGGGCCGTAATCGCAAAAAAGTCAAATTCCACAGCACGACGGAATCCTGCGAGCTAGTGTTTTTGGGGCTCCGCCTCGTTTTCGGGAACTAGGCTGTTTGCCTTTCGTCTATCCAAGCAATCCAAGCCTTTTCTCAATCCAGATTCGAGTAAAACCATGTCCCCTCTCAACCGCGCGATTTGCAGCTGTTTTTGCGTTTTCCTCCTTGGACTGACGAGTATGCCCTATTCCGTAGCTCAGGAAATTGGATTTAGCGAACGATTTGCTTTGGCTGAAAACCGAGAGGCAGCCCTCAAAGAGCTTATACCAGGTACCGACACCTATTTTTACTATCACTGTCTGCATTGCCAAACCGTCGGAAAAGTCGCCGAGGCTCGAGGGCATCTCGATGCTTGGATCGCCAAAGTCGGACTGAACGAACAAACCCAGCGAATGCAAACTCGCCAATTCTTGCTCGAGTACAAAACCAACGCCCAAGCCGCCTTCGACCACCTCCGTTCCAACTTCGGAATCAACATCGACCATCCAGCCCCGCGAAAGGACGAAGCTGCCGAACTACAAACAAAACTCGATCCCAATTTTCTTAACTGGGCCGCGATTCTCAAATCTCACTCGAACAACCCTGGCGTTATCGAAAACGTAGCAATCCCCCATCTCGTAGCTTTTTTGGACAAACCCGCAACCATGCGGACCTGGCTCGAGCGCATCGATCGCGTAGATGCACCCGACCTGCTTGAGATCATCGAACGTGAGCTCAACCTACCCGACTCGCGAGGCTTCGGTTGGGCTGCGATCCACAATATGTTGACCACTTCGCAATTGTTGGAGCTCCAAAAACGAATTCCCAAATTGATCGAGTCCAACGCTTTCGTTCAAGCGAGACTGCGCCGTATCCGCCCTGACGACGATTCCTCCTTGGAGGATCGTGCCGTTCTTCGCAACCACCTTACTTCCCTCGAGACGTTTGTCTCAAGCCTACCTGAATCCCAGAACAGCCTCATCGCCTCGGTCCTTTACCACCGACTCCAGTTCGATGAACATGATGGCAATATGGATCGCGAACGATTCCTCCGGTACATCAAACTGCCAAGCAATCGCCCTTTCTATAATCGCGAACACGTCACTCGCCAAAACGCTCGCCCCCAAGTCAACCTCGGTGCCAACTACAAAGGCGAAACACTGCTCGACGCGATCGGCGACGACTCTTTGCTTGTCCATCGTTACCTCGAACACTTCTTCAAGACTGATGCAAACGTCGATGCCTTCTCAACGGTACTCGATCGCGACTTCCTGAGACGTATTTTTGCTTCGACCAAGATCCTCTACGGCATCGGTGACTCCAAAACATTCTACGCGCAACTCTCGCCAGACGAACAACGCGAACTTCAAGACCGAATCGAACTCAAGTTCTCGCTTAACAACCCAACCTACTACCGACCCAGCGACTCGGTACGCTTAACGCTGGACATCAAGAATGCATCCGAGTTGCTGATCAAAGTCTATCGTCTCAATGCCCGCAACATTCTGACGCAGCAAAAGCAGCCGATCGGCACCAATCTCGACCTAGACGGACTGGTTGCCAACATCGAAAAACGCTTCTCCTACGCCCAACCTGCCGACCTGCGGCATCGCGAGGTTATCGAAATGCCGGAACTCGACGGAGGAGGCGTATGGGTGGTCGATGCTCTAGCCGGCGGGCAACGCAGCCGCACGCTGATCCACAAAGGGCACTTGCACGCAATGCAACGAATGACCGATGCGGGCGACACGTTTCGGGTCTACGACTCTGAAGGAAAACATGTTCCAACCGCCACAGCCCTTTTCGGTACTCGTGAATTCGCAGCCGATGACAAAGGTGATATTGTCATACCGTTCGGCAGCGAAGCCCGGACCGATTCGTTGATCCTCATCGATGGCACAATCGCCTCGGTGCAAATGTTTGTTCATAATGCCGAAAACTACCAACTTCAAGCCGGATTCCTCCTCGATCCCCAATCGCTTTTGGCTGGCGCCAAAGCCAACGTTGTTATTCGTCCGAATCTATTGTGCAATGGCCAATTGGTTTCGTTGGCTCAACTTGAAAAGCCCACACTTACGATCACTTCGACCGACTTGGATGGAATCGACGCGACCCAGACGATTCCTAATCTTAAGC
Organism: Pirellula sp.; assembly: GCA_031368325.1. Classification (GTDB taxonomy): domain Bacteria; phylum Planctomycetota; class Planctomycetia; order Pirellulales; family Pirellulaceae; genus JBKCUI01. Next base: position 12,601 of record JANMNR010000527.1, on the reverse strand, counting down.
TCGCCGACAATGGAGAGTTGGTCCATTCGTTTCTAGTGCCTCAGCGACTGGCCAACATCGCCATCTCGCTGAGCGGCCAAATGCTCAAGCTCAGCAACAACTCGCGAGTCCCCGTTTCCGCATCGCATTCCATTGCCATCAACGGGATTTCGAAAACCGCACAGGTTCGAGATTTTTTCTTAACACAGACCGACAAAGGCAATTTCCTGGAAGTCCGTGGCCGCAACGGTGAACCTGCGGCACGTGTGCCAGTCCAGTTGGAATTCAAACTCTTCGGCATAACACCAACCACAAGCCTTCGTTTGGCAACCGACGAAAATGGTGTCGTTGACTTAGGACCGCTAACTTACGTCGAACGGTTCAAGGCGTCGGCCGATTCAATGGCGCCACGCGACTTCATCCTGATCCGACTCGGTCCTACGTGGCCTGCCGCTTATCATGCGTTGAGCGGACAGCCCATCGAGGCCGTTTGGCACTCAACCGACGGAGCGGACCAAGGCCCACAAAGTCTGGGTCCGAATAACAAAGCGTTTTCCAGGCTGAGCTTGATCGAGTTGCGTAGTGGAGTTGTTTTTGCAAATCATTCCGAAAAGGTTTCCATCGAAACCGGGCTAGTCAAAGTCAAGGGGCTGGAGCCAGGCTCCTACCGACTTGCCGACCATTGGTCTGGTCGTTCGATGCAAATTGCCATCGTCAAAGGTGAGCAACGAGGTGATGCGCTCGTCGGACAATCGCGACTGCTTGAAACCAACCGCGTCCGCACTGTCCATGTGCGAGATGTAAAACTCACCGACGACAAGCTGCAAGTTCAACTCGGCAATCACGACAACTTTACACGGATTCATGTGGTTGCAGATGCTTACGAACCGCGATGGCACCAAGGACTCAATCTTGCAGCACCCGAGTTTCCAATGTTGGCAATGGCCCGCACAAGGATCCCGAGTTTTTATATCAACTCGCTCAAACTGGACGAAGAGTACCAGTACGTACTGCAACGGCAATTCGTAAAGAAGTATCTCGGTAGTCTTCTGCCCCAGCCAAGTGCCATCCTGAATCCGTGGGAGCTTTCCGTTACTCAGAACGCCTCCCAAACGGCAGCAGCTGGCGACCCCATGTCTTCCATGTCACCAAAATCAGGTGCACCCGGAGCACCAGGACGCTCATTAGAGGAGTCGTTACGAAAGGTTGCCGGTGAGGCCACTCCCGAATACGAATTCCTCAAGCGAGGCTGTGTCATGCTGATGAATGGACAATGCGATGACAAAGGTATTTTGTCCATCGATCGCAAGGCCTTTGCTGGCTTGACTTGTGTTACCATCGTCGTCGTTCATCCGAGCGGCACTACCTATCGTACGATCCACTTGCCGCTCAGCGAACCAAGAGCCCTCACGGATCGACGATTGGCAAATGCTTTTCCAGCCAAAGCCCACTTAACGGAAATCCAAAGCGTTCGTGTTCTACCAACCTCGAACAAGAACGACTTGGGCGACGCGGCGTCGACTCGAGCAAAAATCTACAGTTCGATTCCCGACGTCTTTCAACTATATCGCACTCTCCTTAACAACAACGCTGCATGCGACAAATTCGAATGCCTCGTTCGATGGCCGTTGCTAAAGGAGGAGGAAAAGGAAAGGCACTATTCTGACTTGGCATGCCATGAAATGAATCTGTTCGTACTGGCTCACGACAAACCGTTCTTCGATCGCGTGGTGCGACCGTATCTGGCCAACAAGATGCAGAAGCAATTCATGGACGACTACATCCTCGGACTAGAGTTAAGCAAGTATTCACAGCCGTGGAAACTGGCTCAGCTCAACGCGGTCGAACGCGTTTTACTCGCTAAACGAATCGCTAACCAATCGAGTAGTACAAAGCGATGGATGGGAGACCTAGTCAGCTCGGTCCCAATCGACTCGGCTGCCCAATCGGTTCGATTCGCAAGAGGGCTCATGAGCTCGGCTTTGTGGGAGATGGACAACTCTGGGGTTGGGCTAGCAGATTTCATGACGATTGAATCACGCAGACTCGACGTATCTGAAAAACAACTTTACGGACTCGAACTAGGTGACAAACCCGTTGAAACATTGTTTTTCGAAGAGTTCGAAGGACTCGCGCAAGACAAATTGGCTACGGATAGTAAAAAAGAGGGCAGAACCGAACTTGGTCGAGCAGTTGCTGGAAAGCGGGGCAGCGGAAGAGGCGGTAGTCGACCAGTTCGCCTTTACGAATCGCTTGAGTCCACTCGCAAATGGGCCGAAAGCAATTACTTCCGTCTTGCCCTTTCCAGCCAAAAACCGGAATTGATCCGACCCAATGCCTTTTGGCTCGACTTCTTGAACCACTCAGGCGATGCTCCATTTTTGTCCAAAAACCTAGAACTGGGCGCAGGCAACATCCACGAAGCAATCCTGGCAATCGCTGTTCTCGGTTTGCCCTTGGATTCCAAGCCCGCCACCATCAGCGTCGAACAAGGGCGATTGATTGCAACGACCACGACTCCCTCTATCGCATTTGTTCAAGGACTAGAAACGATCGAGCAGAGCACCGATCCTGCTATTGTTCTCGCCAGCCAAAGTATCTTCCTGGCCAGCGACACTAGCGAAGGAGCCAAACCGGTCAAAGAGCAGTCCCTCATCAAGGGGACGGTCTACCGTTTGCGCGTCGTGCTGACCAACCCAAGTGCTTCGCTGGTGCAGGTCAGTGTCCTACAACAGATCCCACAAGGAGCCATCGCACTCGAAAACGCCAAAGTCGCGGCCGGCCGAAAACTGGACCTCGCTCCGTTCGCGACACAGGAACTCAGTACCAAGTTTTACTTCCCCCAGTCCGGTTCCTTTGAACACTACGGCGCCCAAATTGCAATCAACAACAAAATCGCAATTGCGGTACCCTCGTCCAGCCTGACCGTCCTCGACGCCCCAAATTCGGTGGACGAATCCTCCTGGTCGTACGTCGCATCCTGGGGCACCGACGATCAAGTCCTAACGCACCTCAGAAACGCAAACTTATTCAAGGTCAACCTTGATGCCATCGCCTGGCGGATGGCCAATCGCAAGTTTTTTGAATCTTGCATAGCACAGCTAACCGAGTACGGCATCTATAACGCCACGCTTTGGGCCTACTCGATTAAACACAATGATACATCTCGGTTGCGTGAATTCCTCGAAAGCAACACTGCGGTAGTCGGTCGCGTCGGACCACTTTTTAATTCTGACCTCATGGCGGTTGAACCCGTCGACAGACTGCAATTCGAGCATCTGGATTTCCGACCATTGGTCGTAGCCCGTATGCATCAGCTTGGTCCAAAGCGTGTCATTCTCAACGATGGACTCGCCGTTCAATACGAACGCATGATGGGAACCCTAGCTCACCAATCAACAATCGAGCCTGAACAACGCCTTGCTCTCGTCTATTACATGCTTCTGCAAAATCGAATCGAGGAAGCGATCCTTCATTTTGCCAAGATCGACGCCACCAAACTGGAGAGCAAATTGCAACACGACTACTTTGCCGCCTACTTGGACATGATTCAAGGCAAGTTTGACGTAGCGGACCTGCGCTCACAGAAGTACGTAGATTTCCCCAATCCGCGCTGGCGAGATTGGTTTGGTCAAGTGCGATCGCAAGTGGCAGAGCGCAAAGCCATTCAAGCGGGCAAGACCGCCGACGTTGCCAAGTCAGAAGACTGGAAAACCGATCCGGCTAATCGATTGCTTTCGGGTGCCCGTGAACAGCAGAATATCAACGAGTCGGCGGACCTGCCTGTATTGGACTTGCTCCAAGATGGAGACAAGATCGTATTGCGTCATCGCAATTTGGATTCGATTGTTGTGAAGTATTACCTGATGGACGTGGAATTGCTATTCAGCAGAAGTCCATTTGCGCAGCAGGACGGTGGTCGGCTAAGCATGATCGAACCCAATAGGTTCGAAGCGATGAAAGTAGATAAGTCCGATTCGGTCAAGGACGTGAACTTGATGGTTCCGCAAACGCTCAAGAACAAGAATTTGGTCATCGAAGTATCTGGTGGCGGGTTGCAAAAAAATCTGGTGTTGTATGCCAACTCGCTGGTGGTTAACCACTCACCCAATATGGGCCGATTGCAGATCTTGACCAAGTCGGGACTACAACCGCTCGAGGGTGCATATGTAAAGGTTTATGCTCGGGACAATGCAGGCGCCGTCAAGTTCTACAAGGACGGTTACACGGATTTGCGAGGGCAGTTCGACTACACATCGATTAGTACGAACGAGCTGGAAACGACACAACGTTTTTCCCTGCTCGTCTTGCATCCCGAACACGGAACCAGCGTCCGCGAATCCGAGCCACCGAAACGCTAGCAACATCTGCTCGCGTAAAGGCGAGAGCGGTCTGATGTCGAATAAGTCAGTAGCCAATGTGTCGCCCTGCCGGCGCGTTGGTTTTTGTTTGCCAGCAAACAAGCGACTTACGCCGCCGGCATGGATGTGACGCCCTCCGGCCTGAAGCTCACCACTGCAGGAGAGTGATTAAACCGGACGGTCTCGATTCTGGAGAGTGTCTAAACCGGTCGCTCTCTTTGGCAACTTGCACTATAACATGGGTAAACCTGTGTCGGGGTGATTCTAGGAATCCGACACCTTTCCCGTATCCCAAAGGAAACAAAATGATTCCCCTGTTTATCTTGCGTCCTATCGCTGCCGCGGTCGTTTTTTGGGCGATCCTGTTTGGATCCATTTCGAATTGTTGGGCTCAAAAAACGCTTGCATGGAAATTCAAGAAGGGGGGCGTTACCAATGTCGTGATTGACCAAGACACCAGCATGCAATTGGAGTTAGGGCCTGGGGCAAGCAATCAGACTCAGACGCGGCAATCTACCAACATCACTTGGACTGTCTACGATGTCGCCAGCGATGGCTTGGCCACCATCGAACAAAAGATCAACCGAGTCCAGCTCGACTTGAAGTCGGCCATGGGTAATTTTGTAATCGACACCAGCAATGACCAAAAGCTTACGGGCATAGCTGAGGAGATGGCCAAAGGGATTCGGCCGCTTGCTAACGCTCGCTTTATGGTCAAGACAAAGCTGAATGGCGAAGTGGCCGACGTCATGATTCCAGAGGAAGTTTCCAAGAGCCTAAATGAACTCAGCACGGCAGGTCTTCGAGAAATTGCCTCTAATGGTTCCCTCAAGTTTCCCGGAAAGCCGATCGATGTGGGAGAAAATTGGCCATCGGAGTTCGAATTGGATATGCCGCCATTCGGCAAGTTAGTTGTCAGCACCACATACCAATACTTGGGCGAAGAAGCCGTTGGCGGCCGAATCTTGGATCGAATCAAGGCGACGACGGCCGTAAAGGTCAAGGAACCATCCGCAAATTCGGGCCTCAAGCTAAAGAGCCAAGAATCGGGCGGATTGATTTGGTTTGACAATACGCGAGGCGGCATCGACCACTCAGAGTTCAGCCAAGACATGTCGATGAACGTCCTCCGCCCTAGCAACGATCCATCCAAACCAGGTGTTGAGCTGAAGCAAGTCATGAAGCAGACGACAAGGCTGAAGTATGCACCGCAGCTGTAGTTTAGTTGGGTGTACATGGCCTCCTCCGCCCGACAGTGAGAATTGTCCTGTCGGTTAGGATAGGCTTGCCGTATACTGGGACTCGGCGTTCTTGGAACACAATTTCTGTTTCGACAAACCCTTGCCCAAACTCGAGTTATGACAACACAACCAATTCATCCGGCGTCAAAAGCTGTGGGACCTCTTTATTTGGGGGTCGATGTTGGCGGAACCGGGATGAAAGTCGGGCTCGTGGACGACGACGGAAAGACGCTTGGCTTCACGGCATTTCCGACCGAGGAGCCACGCGGACCAGCAGATGCCATGAAACGCGTCGCGGCTGCCTCCGCAGAATTGCTAGCGTCGATCGGTCTCAGCAAAAGTGACGTTGTCCGGGTTGGATTAGGAACGCCTGGCAGCCAGGATATCCCAAAGGGCATGCTGATCGAACCGCCAAATCACCCGCATTGGCATCACTTTCCAATTGTCAAATGCCTTGAGGACGCCATTGGCCTTCCGGTTTCGTTTGCAAATGATGCGAATGCTGCGGCATTTGGGGAATTTTGGGTCGGAACCGGCGCGATCTACAGTAGTATGGTTCTTCTGACACTTGGAACTGGCGTCGGCGGTGGCATCATCATCGATAACCAATTGGTCGTCGGACACAATAGTTTCGGCGGTGAATGCGGCCATATGATCATCGACCCTCGGCCCGACGCTCGACTCTGTGTTTGGGGTGGAGGGCGTGGCCACTTGGAAGCGTACGCTAGCGCTAGCGGAGTCGTCCAACGAGCCAAAGAGGAGCTGGCTGCAGGTGCCGCGAGCTCGTTACGCGATCGCATGGAAAATCTGACGACCAAAATGATCTACGAAGCGGCTTCGGCTGGCGATGCTTTCAGTCTCAAAGTTATAGACGAAACAGCCGACTTTTTGGCTCTTGGCATTGCGACCATCGTCCATACGCTTGATCCAGGTTTGATCGTCCTCGGTGGCGCAATGAACTTTGGTGGCACGGCGTCGCCTGTGGGTTTGCGATTCCTCAATCAGATTGAGGGAACGTTCCGAAAACGAAGCTTCGAGTATGTCGCGCACGGAACAAAAATCGAGTTCGCTTCCTTGGGCGGCGATGCTGGCTACTTGGGTGCCGCCGGCATTGCCCGCATGGAATTCAAGAAGTTAGCCAAGTGAAAAACGCCATCAACCCAAGCCGAAACAAAATCAATTTTATTGCACGTACTAGGAATCGTTCATGAGCACGGGTGGTAAGCACGGTGGGCAACAATTAGGTGAAATGCCCACAGCCAAGATTCGCAATTTTTGCATCATTGCACACATTGACCACGGAAAGAGCACGCTCGCGGATCGTCTTCTCGAACGGACAGGCACCGTCGAAATGCGCAAGATGAAGGAGCAACTGCTCGACGGAATGGACTTGGAACGCTCGCGCGGCATCACCATCAAAGCCAAGTCGGTGTCACTCAACCACTGGCACAAAGGCGAGCTATATGAGCTCAACTTAATCGACACTCCTGGCCACGTCGACTTTCAATACGAAGTCTCGCGTGCATTGACTTGTTGCGAGGGAGCGTTGCTCCTGGTCGACTCCTTCCAAGGGGTCGAGGCCCAAACGGTTGCCAACGCGTACGCCGCCATGGAGCATGAGCTCAAAATCATACCGGTGATCAACAAGATCGATTTGGTGCATGCTCGCGTCGACGAAGTTACTACCGAAATGGAACAAAGCTTGGGCATCGACCCAACCGAAATCGTAAAATGCTCGGGGAAAGCAGGCATCGGGATCGATGAACTGCTCGAAGCGATTGTGGAACGCATCCCACCTCCAACCGGTGATCGCACTGCTCCGCTTAAGGCGATGGTGTTCGATTCCCTTTACGACGACTATCGAGGGGCCATCACCTACGTTCGAGTCATGGAAGGCAAAGTAAAACGCGGGGATAAAGTGCGGTTCCTGGGCGTTGGTGCAAACTACGAAGTACTCGAATTGGGGCAGTTTATTCCGCATCGAATGCCAGTCGATTCGCTGCTTGCCGGCGAAGTCGGGTATTTGATTTGCAATATCAAATCGCTGAAAGATGTCCGCATCGGTGACACAGTTGCCATGGCCAACGATGACAAAGCGGTAGCCCTCGCAGGTTACAAGCCACCCAAACGCATGGTCTACTGCGGCCTGTACCCAAGCGATGGCCAAGAGTTTACCGAGCTTCGCGATGCGCTTGAAAAACTTTCGATCAACGATCCGTCGTTCGATTACGCACCGGAGTCGAGCGAAGCACTCGGATTCGGTTTCCGATGCGGATTTCTCGGATTGTTGCACATGGAAATTATCCAGCAGCGTCTAGAGAACGAATGCGATGTCGATTTGGTACAAACGGCCCCCAACGTGACATACGAGATCGTGCGGCGAGACGGAGTAACCCTTGAAATTCATCGTCCGCAGGAAGTTCCAGACTCATGCGACATTGAGGAGTTCCGGCAGCCAATCGTTCGCGTTAACTTCGTGCTACCGATCGAGTACATCGGAGTGGTAATGAAACTGTCTCAAGATCGACGTGGAATCCTTCGAGGCAACGAATACCTGTCCGGAACGCGGGCTTTGGTCAGCTACGATTTGCCGTTGGCCGAAGTCATTTACGATTTGCACGACAAGCTCAAGAGTGTGACTCGCGGCTATGGCACGATGGACTACGAGATTATCGGATATGAGCCCGCCAATCTTGTCCGAATGGACATCCTGGTCAACGGAAAACGAGTCGATGCGCTGAGCATCATTTGCGATACGGCCGACTCGGAGCGACGCGGTCGCGCGGTGGTAAAGAAGCTCAAGGAAGAAATCGATCGGCACATGTTCGAGGTCGCTGTCCAAGCCGCCATCGGTTCGCGAATCATCGCACGTGAAACCGTATCGGCCATGCGCAAGAATGTGACAGCCAAGTGCTATGGCGGTGACATCTCGCGAAAGAAGAAGCTCTGGGCCAAACAAAAAGAAGGCAAGAAGCGGATGAAATCGATCGGCTCCGTCGACATTCCACAAAAGGCGTTTATGGCGATCTTGGACACAGGTGCGGAAAAGTAGGATGGTTCGAGAACGCAAAATCATTCCGGCCGAGCCAGACGATGACGACGATGGCAAACGGGACCGCGAGAACGAGGGTGACGCAAACTCCGCATCGACTCACGTGCCGGGCTCCGGCATTATGGCGCCGGGCGAAAACGACATCGTCCTTCGCCCCAAACGCATCGCCGACATGGTCGGACAACAAGAGGTGATGGACGTCATCCAAATCGCCATGGATGCTGCCAAGAAGCGAAAAGAGCCGCTTGGTCACATCCTCTTTGACGGTCCGCCGGGATTGGGAAAGACGACCTTTGCCACCTGCATTCCTCGCGAGATGGGGGTCAAGGTCGACATGACGAGCGGCCCTGTGCTCAAAGCGCCGAAGGAAATGATTCCTTATTTGACCAATTTAGAGCATGGTTCTGTCCTATTTATTGACGAAATCCATCGCTTGCCCAAGCCGGTGGAAGAGTTTCTCTATACGGCCATGGAGGACTATCGTATCGATATCATCTTGGGCGAAGGGGTCAATGCGCGTACGCTGAATTTGCAGCTGCAACCCTTTACTCTAATCGGTGCGACCACCCGCGCCGGAATGCTCAGCGCACCGCTTCGTGATCGATTCTTGATACGTCAACATTTGGGTTATTACTCTGTTGATGAACTGATCGAGATACTGTCCCGCAATGCAAAGAAACTGAATGTCACTCTCAATTCGGATGCGGCGGTCGAGATTGCCAAGCGAGCGCGGGGGACACCGCGTATTGCCAACAATCGATTCTTGTGGGTACGCGATTACGCGATGAGCAAGGCGGATGGAAAGGTTTCGATCGACATCGCCAAGCGAGCACTTGACATGATGGGGATCGACGAGATCGGTCTCGACCGCCAAGATCGTCGCTATCTGGAGACGCTCATTCGAGTGTTCAATGGCGGTCCAGCCGGTGTAGAAGCGATCGCCCATACGATGAGTGTTTCGGCCGATACGCTCGAGGACGAGGTCGAGCCGTTTTTATTGCGAAGCGAGTATGTGATTCGGACCCAACGCGGTCGTTGCGCCACGGCCAAGGCCTACGAAATGCTGAAGCTATTCAATCCAAACAAAGAATAGCGGGCAGTTGTGCAGTGGGCAGTTGTGCAGTGGTGCATCGTTTGACCGCGACTCGTAGAGGAGCGCGTCCAGCGGATCCTATTCGTTTGATCGCGTCCAGTAGCAGTCTGGCCCCAAACACACGGGGCCATTGGCGACTAAAATCTCAGTATCCACATGCAATTGCCTTCCGTCCGGCTTGTGCCAGCGGAAGCACGTGATGCCCGACAAACACAAAACTCAAGTAACGCTCGGATAAACCGGACGGAGTGCGGCCAACCTTTCGTTGCCATTTTGTAGCTGCCGCTGAGCGCGTATCGCTGGCGCAAGGTCATGCCCTTCATGGCTCTAAACACGGCGACCAGGTCGGTATCCCGTGTTTGGTTTCTTCCCGCCATCCTTCGAAACAGTACGTTGTTCTTTCTTAGGGCCTTTTCGTCTTTGACCCTCTGAAGTCATATCCGAAGCAGCCTCTTGCGGCGGTTGCTCGGAGTTTGACTGCTGAGTGGTCGAGCTTGGGTTAGGAATGGTATGAACATACTCTCCGCGAAATCGCTTGTTCGCGTCTTCGCGTCTTCGTTCCATCGCTTCCTTAGGCGGCCTAGACGGGATCAAGCAATCGCATCCTTCACCGATCAGGTCATTCCGATTTACTGACCGGAGTGCATCGCGCACTTCAAAGTAGTTTTCTGGTTTGAAAAACTGCATCAAGGCTCGCTGCGACTTTCGATCCCGCAGCGCCTTGGCGATAAAGACCGGCTTCAGCGTAAAGGGATCGAGCCCCGTGTAGTACATGCTGGTCGCAATATCGAGAGGAGCTGGAATGAAGTCCTGGACCTGATCAGGTTTGTAACCGTTGCGCTTTAAAAACACCGCTAGTTCAATCATGGACTCGATCGAGCTGCCGGGGTGCGACGCAATGAAGTACGGGACCAAGTATTGCTTCTTGCCAGCATCAGCCGACGCTTGCTTGAATTGCTCCGTGAAGAACTCGAAGTCATCGTTTGCCGGCTTGCGCATTTTGAAAAGCACATCCGCATCGACGTGCTCGGGAGCCACTTTCAAATGGCCACCAACGTGATGTTCGGTGAGTTCGCGAATGTACTCTGGCGATTGCCGGGCCAAGTCCATGCGTACACCGCTGGCCACGAGTACTTTCTTGACGCCCGGAATCTCGCGAGACTCACGCATCAATTCGATGACGGGAGTATGGTCGACTCCAAGTAGTTTGCAAATCTTGGGATGAACACACGATTGTCGACGGCATTTCGCTTCCACGTCAGGCTTGGTGCATCGCATGTGATACATGTTCGCGGTCGGTCCGCCGATGTCGCTCACGATGCCTTTGAATTCCTTGTCTTCGGCCATCGTCTTGATTTCATTCAAGACCGATTCTTTGGAACGCGACTGAATGATCCGCCCCTGGTGGGCAGTAATAGAACAGAACGTACAGCCCCCAAAGCAACCTCGCATGATCGTAACCGAGTTCTTGATCATGTTGAACGAAGGGATTGGCTCGGTGTAGCTTGGATGCGCTCGACGCGTATACTGCAGACCGTAGATACGATCCATGGCTTCTTCGCTCAGTGGCAATTGTGGTACATTGCAGACGATGGTTTGCGTACCGTGCCGTTGCATCAGTTTCTTGGCGTTGAGCGGGTTTGTCTCGTTGTGGATAATGCGAGTTGCTTTCGAGAAGGCAACCTTGTCTGCGACGACTTCGTCATAGGAGGGCAATTCAATCGCGTCGGTAGGCAGAGTCTCCGAGGCACCCAGGGCATAAGCAACTCCGCGCATGTCACGCAGATCCTTGACGGTTTCGCCCGCATCAAGTCGGCGGCACATTTCGACGATCGAGTTCTCACCCATTCCGAAAGCGACGAGGTCCGCCTTGCTGTCGAGAAGGATGCTGCGTCTGACTTTGTCGCTCCAAAAATCGTAGTGAGCCAATCGACGTAGCGAAGCCTCGACGCCACCGGCAATGACAGGTACTCCCTTGTAGGCTTCGCGGGCGCGCTGGCAATACGCCAAGGTCGCTCGGTCCGGCCGAAGACCGATGCGGCCGCCCGGCGAATAGGCGTCGTCGTTGCGTACCTTTTTGTTGGCGGTGTAGTGGTTGATCATGCTGTCCATGTTGCCAGCGCTGATCCCGAAAAACAAACGTGGGCGACCGAACCGCTTCCATGGCTCGCATGACTGCCAGTCCGGCTGGCTGACGATTCCAACCCGGTAGCCAGCCGCCTCGAGGACACGCCCGAGAATCGACATGGCAAAACTTGGGTGATCGATATATGCGTCGCCCGTTACAAATACGACATCCAATTCGTCCCAACCCCGCGCCTTGGCCTCCTCCATCGACATGGGCAGCGGGGCACGAGCGAGCGGACCATGGGGCTGCCTCTCACCCAGTTTGTCCAAATACCGACTTACAACGTTTCCGTTTTTTCCTGTGCTAGTCCCACAGGTGCCATTTTCCGCCGTTACTGAAACAGCGGCGGGATCGATGACTGGTAATGAAATGGACATGCTTTTTTGCCGGCAACGAAAACTTTCGATTTATTAAGTGCACTGATGCCATTGTAGGCAAGTTTTTGAAATGGCCAGCTGTTTTTCTTTGTTATTGATGATGTTTCCGACCGCTTGTATACTCGTCCCCTCTCTTAATCGGGCGGAACGCATCCATTTGATGGTGTGGCCGCCCGGCGGCTTGGAGTCCTAGGAACTCAAGTCGACGTTTCACAAGGTCCTATTTACATTTGGCGGAGAACATAGCGGTGACAATTCGAATCGCAATTAACGGGTTTGGTCGTATCGGACGATTGACGTTCCGCAACTTAATGAGCCGTTCCAGCGAGTTCGAAGTTGTAGCCGTGAATGACTTGACCGATAACGCCAT
>JANMNR010000499.1:0-20067 GCA_031368325.1 Pirellula sp. | reverse complement strand
CTTCGATGTGGAGGCGCTGTACATCTCGCCGAACCCAGAGCCCTTTGTCGAGACATCCTCCAGGCAACAGGTTTGGCCAGCGGTTTCGCCATCTTCGACGACCTGAATGCGGCGGTCGGGAGTTTTGCACAATGAGCTTAGCCCTCGATTTTCCAATCGCCGACAGCCGGGCGACCTCACCGGCCCGAGCCGTTGTTGAAAGTGCTTTGCCGCTCGGCGAACGATTATTCCGCGCCGGTGTGCTTACCGCGGAGGAACTGGAAACGGCGCTCAATCAGCATTCCGACAAAAAGATGCAGTTTGGGGAAACGTTACTGGAATTGGGGTTTGTCGACATCAATACTCTTCTTCAGTTTCTGAGTTCTCAGCTGCAGGTGCCTGGTGTTCGGATCCGTGAAGGGCTGGTCGATCCAGCGGTTGTGCGTTTGTTGCCGCGTCAAAAGGCGGAAGCCCTGTGCGCCGTCGCGATGTTTAAAGTTCGGAACACTCTGACAGTAGCCATGGCGGAGCCATGTCATTTGCAGCAAATTGACGAAATCGAACGGATTACGGGACTGAGGGTCCGACCTGTTCTTGCCCTGCGGTCCAACATCATCAGTATCCTGCCGCGGTGCTACGAAGATAACTTTGCAGTGGATGCCGTTACGGCTGACTTCTCGCGAGATAACGTTGAGTTCGAGACGGAAGCCTTTGACATCGATGTTTCGAATGTGGATTCGTTGGCTGAAGGCAGCCCGATCATCAACCTCGTGAATTACATGATCTACAGTGCCGTTCGCCAGAAGGCCAGTGACATCCATATCGAACCCGGGCACCAAAGTACTACCGTACGATTCCGCGTCGATGGGATGCTGCGTGAAGCACTCAGACCGCGTCGCGAATTCCATCCAGCAATTGTCTCTCGCCTGAAGGTGATGGCGAAGCTCGATATTGCTGAGCACCGGATACCTCAGGATGGACGCATCCACGTGAGGGTGGACGGCCGGGAAATCGATCTGCGTATTTCGACGCTTCCGACGATCTTAGGCCAAAAGGTCGTCATGCGAGTTCTTGATCGCCGCAACGTTACCTTTAACCTAGATCAACTCGGAGTACCGCTTCCACTCTTGGGCAAGATGAAAGAGATGCTCGCCCGCCCACATGGATTGATCTTGGTAACTGGTCCAACCGGCAGCGGCAAGACGACGACCCTCTACTCAGCACTCGAGTTGATTAAATCAGTCCATCACAACATCGTCACCGTTGAAGATCCGGTCGAATACCAACTCGAGCAAATCAATCAAGTTCCGGTCGGAGCCAGCAAATCAATGACCTTTGCCGGAGCTTTACGGGCAATCCTGCGTCAGGACCCCGATATCATTATGTTGGGTGAAATTCGTGACGGCGAAACAGCTGCGGTTGCCGTCCAAGCAGCGTTAACAGGCCATCTCGTTTTGAGCACACTCCATACCAACGATAGCTTCAGTGCTGTCACTCGACTCCAAGACATGGGGGTAGAGCCCTTTAAGATCGCGGCCTCACTCGTCGGTGTTGTCGCTCAGAGATTGGTTCGTACGATTTGCCCGGCTTGTAAGTCAGCCTATTTTCCGCCGGACGAAATCTTCGACATTCTAAAATACAAGGGCGATCGCCGTCGGCAATTTTTACATGGCAAAGGATGTCGTGAGTGCTTCGATACCGGACTGCGCGGTCGCGTCGGAATTTACGAAGTCTTGTCGGTTAACCGAGAAATGAGATCAATCATCGCAAGCGGAGGCAACCTTGAAGCCATTCGAAACACGCATCAAAGTCAGGGCGGTAGCCTGCTGGTGGATGAAGGCCTTCGCCTAGCGGAAGCTGGTCGAACAAGCCTAGATGAAGTCCTTCGCGTGGCCTCCGCAGATTAAAGGCGTGATTCGACATGAAATTTCAATATCAAGCAAAAAATCGAAGCGGAGAGTCAACGAGCGGCGCCTTGGAAGCCGGTTCGATGGCCGAAGCAAGGCAGCATTTGCGCGTTCAAGGACTGTTCTTGACCGAACTATCGACGACAAGTCTTGCGATGTCCAAGAAGATCGGTTCCGCACGAAGTCTCATGGGACGAGTTACGAAATCGGATCTTGTGACGATGATGTCACAATTGACCATCATGTGCCAATCAGGAGTCGATTTGGCTGAAGGCTTACAGAATGTTTCCGATCAATGCACCAAACCCGCGTTTAAGAGGGTGCTCCAACAAGTTTGTCGCGATGTTTCCAGCGGAAATTCCTTTTCCGATTCCTTGCAGAAACATCCCCATGTTTTCGACGACATGCTGGTAGCCGGCATTGCTGCCGGCGAACAATCCGGAACGATCATTCAAGTGCTGGAGCGACTTACGTACTTGCTTCGGAGCGACATGCGGCTACAAAGCACGATTTGGTCGATGCTCATGTATCCCATGGTGCTTGGCGGAATCACCTTTGTTGTCTTAAACGCTCTAATATTTTTCGTACTACCTCAGTTTGCCAAGGTCTTTGAATCGCTTGAGAAACCAGTGCCGCCGCTCACGAATGCCCTTCTGACCTTTGGCTGCTATGTAAGATCGAATGGCGTGTTAATTATCGGTAGTTGCATGGCTTTGGTGATTGGTGGCTATTCCTTCCGACAATCAAGAATGGTTCAGCAATTCTGGGACTATTCGACTCTTAATCTGGTCGTCGTGCGAGGCGCTACCCGTGCTCTCCTCACCGGTCGCACCTTTCGACTTTTGGGGACCATGCTCACCAGCGGCGTCCCCTTGGTGGACGCTATTCGTTTATGCCAAAGCGCGGCCAGGAACCAATTGTTTCGCGAACTATTTCAAAAAGTGGAACGCGAAGTCCTCCAAGGTGAGGGGCTTGGCCGAATGCTGCTGACCGCACAGTTCCTTCCCACTGGCGCTGCTCAGATGGTCGTTACGGCAGAACGAAGCGGGAAAATGGGGGAAGTCCTCAAAAGCGTTGGAGAATATTACGAAGATCAGGGGGAGCGATGCCTGCGCGATATTGTCAAGATTGCCGAGCCGGCAGTAATTGTCTTTCTCGGCGTTGTAGTCGCTGGAATCGTGCTCTCAATTGTTCTGCCGATGCTGGATGTAACCACCTCGTCGCACTAAGGAATCTAAGCATGTCGCTACTAGAAAAAATGACCAGCAAAATCAAAACGGCCCGTATACCGCTTCGGTCCAAGCGAGGTTGGATCGGCATCGATATTGGTGCTCGCTCCATCAAGATGGCACAGGTGGAAGCATCGGCGAGCGGCTACCGAATCTTGGCTCGCTGGACTTTGGACGCCGAGAATAACTCGATCATGACTCGCGATGAAATGGGCAGCCATCTACTGAAAAGCAGTTTGTCCCGTTGCAGATCATTACGGAGTTTGTTTTTCGGTAGGGATTGCGCCGCCGTACTGTCGATGTCGATGGTCGATTTTCGCCTATTGGAAATTCCACGCGGTAATGCTGATGAACAGAACCAGATGATCGGCGAGGAGCTTGCTGCCGATCTTGGTATGGAACCTGAAAACCTTGCCTTTGATGGCTGGGAAGTAGGAAACGAAAGTACGGCAAACACTGAACTGACAAGGATGGCGACGATCGCAGTATCCAGAACGCTTGCGGAGCAACTCAACGATTCCTTATTGGCGGCGGGACTCAATTGTCGAGCCCTCGATGGCATGCCGTGTGCGCTGGCCAGAGCAGTCGAAATGGCGGGCCTTGGCAAGCCTGAGCGCGCGGTCATTGCAATCGATCTTGGTTACACGTCTCCGCTTTTTGTTTTGGTCAAAGGTGGACGTCCGATTTTCGCTCGAACATTGCGCGGTGTGGGTTTGCAATCGATCGTGCAACCACTGGAGAAATCGCTTCAAATCTCGTCAGACGAATGTCAACAATTGCTGACTCGTTTTGGAGTTGTCGTCAACGGGCAAGCTCCAGTCGTTGCAACTCAGAAGACGATGCAATTGATCGCCGATCCGTTGCACAATTTGGTAACGGAAATCAAACGTACTGTCGATTACATCGGAACGCAATTTCGTTCATTATCGACCTCCCAAATTTGCCTCTTTGGTGGCGGCGCGCTTGTCAAAAACCTACCTGAATATCTTAGTCAACAACTTCACCTGCCAGTTGCACCTTGGACTTTGGGCGGAGAGCGTTCGGATCCGAGCGACGCACTGTATGGAGTCGCCGCTGGACTATCGTGCCTTCAAGGAGAGGCTGTTTCATGTTCATAAATTTGCTGCCTCAAAAGACGCGACTTAAGAATCAGTATTACCGCTTGCTTAGCTCCTATTTAAAGGTTTGGAGCATTGCGGGTGTGGTCGCCTTATCACTTATTGCGTTTCAACTTAGAAATTTTTGTGAAGCACGATATCGTTTAAATCTGCTAGCCGTTCGTTGCCAGCCCCTGAATTCTCTGCAGCAGCAATTGAGCGATAGCCACCAAAGGAAGCTGAAGCTTCAAATCGAGGTCAACATGCTTGAGCAACTGCAGCCAACCGATCATTCCATCGAACTGCTTTCTGTACTCGTACGGGAGATGCGTTCCGAAACTGGCAGACTTCGGCTCCAGCGACTCAGTCTCCAAAGAGCTCTGGCTTTGATGGCGGCCGGAAACACGACGGGCCCGAAAAATGCAACCGCTGCGAAGTCCACAGCCCAATTCACCAACACCTTGTCATTACAAGGCGTCGCAGACGATGATGCCGCCGTAGCCAAATTCGTATCTGGACTTCGCGATTCCAGAGTCTTCGAGCGAGTCGATCTTAAATCTTCTACGCAGGGCGTAGCCAGTGGTCGCACTACCCGTCATTACCAACTTGAATGCCTTTACGAGGATAAACCATGAACGTATTTTTGGCTTCTTCCGTACCGCGCGGCGGCTTACCTGTATTGCAACTTGGCTTTGCTGGAGTTACCGCTGGATTCGCCTTTTTCGTTTGGCTGGGAATGACCGGCATTCAAAAGAAAATCGCCGAGATCGAGTGCAGTTCCTCAGATTACACGTCTTTGCTGGAACAAGAACATACAACGCGTGTGAGTGCTAATGAACTGAACGAACAGGTGCGTTCGCTGGAGCAGACCGTTCGATTATTTCGGGGTAAACTTCCGAGCGTCGCGGACGAAACACAGTTCCTTCAACAGATTTCGGAAGGGGCGAAAGCCGAAGGCGTTTCGCTCGGTGATTTTCGCCCAGGCGGCGTTGCAACTCAAAAGAATTGCAAAGCAATGGAGTTGCGACTCCGCGGCACCGGGACCTACGCGTCGCTTGCTCGCTGGTTGCATGGCTTTCGTGATTTGCCCCGTATGTTTCAACTTTCGGAACTCACGATTGTTGCACCATCCGTTCAGGGTGGAGACTGCTCCATCGACCTACGAATCGACTTGTTGTTTGGGCTAAGCACCGAGCCGCTTATTGCCAGCGCGGTGAAATCATGAAAACCTACATCTCAAACAACGAGAACAATCGCAAGATACTGCGTTTCGCCTTGATACCGATTTTAGGCCTCATGCTGGTAGCGGTATTGTTCTGGCCCAAAGCGGAAAAACAAACCAACCATGCCGCCCCGGATGCACATTCCATCTTGGTCTCAAAACGCCTGTCATCGCCATTGCTTGAACCAGCAAAATTTCAGTGGCCGACCGTCAACATCAATGAGGTCATTGCCTTTGACCCATTTGATCCGGCTCGCGCACAAGCCATTGGTGAAATAGCCGCGGATGCGACGGGTGGAAACGTAGAGTCCGGTCTGAACGAGAATTCGATGCAGCAATCCAGTCTAGGGAAACTTCAAGCGGTATACATCGACGCATTTGGGGCTACCGCCATTCTTGATTCGCGAGTCGTTCATGTCGGTGACCACCTACCAGGCTTCGGACGGGTTGTAACGATCACAGGGCGTGAAATTGTAGTCGAAAAGGATTGATGCAAGCTCCACGGATCCGATGTAGTGTAAATCGTAATTTATTCACGCAATCGGTTGGCACGTCGTCAAGGGCAACCTATGGTTGTGGGGCCAATCGTCTACCTGCGACGCTGTCCAGTGTTGAAAATTGCCAAACCACAACCATACTTGATTCCGAGCAATGCACACTTCGCGACATTCCAAAAACGGTTTCACGCTCTTGGAGCTGACAATCGTAATACTCCTGATGGGTATCATGGCGGGCGTAGCGATGCCTCGGTTTGCCGATAGCCTCAGCAATCGCCGAGTGGATGTGGCAGCGCGTCGTTTGGTATTCGATATTCAAGCGACTCGGCAACAATCGCGAATAACCGCCCAAGCGACTTCTGTAGCATTCAGTATTGGTACGAACAGCTACACGCTGACCGGAGTTCCAGACCCAAATCGAAGTGCACTGCCCAATAGCGTGGTATCTCTGAACGAAGGCTTGCTGCGAGCCACGTTGGGCACGGTAAATCTGGCCGGCGGCGGAACCACCATTTCGTTTAATGGTTTTGGATATCCTGATCGAGGAGGGACAATCACGCTGACGAGTGGCGGCGCTACAAAGCAAGTCGTCGTCGATGTGGCGACTGGATTGGCTACCGTTCAATGAAAGGCTGCGATCCTGCCGAAAACCAATTCGTGAAAATTAACGGGCGCAGACATGCTCGTCCGGCGATAGCATCGCGTTGTTGGCATTGCAATATTCGAAGAGGTGAGATCGCTCAACGCAGACGAGGATATACGTTGGTCGAACTGGCCTGCAATATGGTGGTAATGACCTTGCTCATCGTCGGCATGGCGTCTTCCATTAAACTGGCATCTCTTTCCGCTCCACACATCCAAAATCCGAACTCTGCCGCTTTGTCGGCGACGGACGCGATGGAGATGCTAACCAACGACCTGCGCTATGCGCAGTCCGTGGTGAGTCAAACGGCAACTCAGATTACCATCACCATTCCCGATCGTGACGGCCAATCACCAAGCACGGAAACCATTACCTATAGTTGGTCCGGCACTGCCGGTGCCCCATTGGTCCGAACGTTTAACGGAACTTCGGCGAACATTGCAACGGATGTACATGAGTTTTTACTGGTGGGTCACACCCGATCATTGGCTTTGCCCGTCACTTATTCAGATAGTCCTGAGGTCCAACTGACGTCATTTACAACCGGCGCGACGACGACCGATTGGGGTGTCGCGACAAAAAACTGGATTGGCGAGTACGTTCAACCCAACTTGCCGTCAGCGGTCAGTTGGAAGATTACGCAAGTAAAATTCAACGCTAAGCAGAACGGCACTACAACCGGAACTGCGCTTGTGCAAGTGCGAACAGCAACTGGCAGTGGACTGCCGACAACGACCGTCCTGGCTTCGCAAACACTTCTCGAAAGCAGCCTTGCGACAGGATATACACAGAGATCATTTACCATGACAGGGGTTCCGGATACGGCTGTAGGAACTGGGCTGTGCCTCGTGGTGAGATTTAGTGCCAACTCGCCGTCCTGCTTTGTGCAGTATCTCAACAGCGGCGCTTCGACTGGCAACAACAAGTTCTTGAGCACCACCAACAGCGACGCTGGCTGGGCAGTCGGAGCCGGCAAAGCCATGCTGTTTGAAGTATGGGGCACCTACAAAACGCAGAACGCTCAAGCCTATCAATACTTCCTCCAAGACATACGGTGCGCTTTGAAGACCGGCACGAGCGCCTTGGGTAAAGTCGAAAAGGTTGTCCGTGTCCTAAATGAACCTCAGGTAGCCGGACCATGAAAGACGAGCTGTTCCAATCCATTTACGCGAGACGCCGTCGCGCTGGTTTCTCCTTGGCTGAGACATCGATTTGTACGCTGCTCGTTGGAATGCTGCTGGTGGCTGCGACCAATTCGGTAGGCGCGTCGATACTTACGCAAAGCAAAACGGCCAATCTAGTCAAGGCGTCCTCGCTGGCCGACTCGCTCATGTCAGAACTCCTCGCCTTGCCATATATGGAACCGGGTGCCACGTCCTCTGCCATTACACGAGAATCGGGGGAGTCTGGAGGTTTAAAGGAAAATTATGACGACCTGGATGATTTCGACGGATGGCAGGAACAACCGCCGCGGTATCGCGATGGCAGTGTCATGCCGAATTTGAGTAATTGGAGACGCCTTGTTTCAATCCAGTGGATCACAATCGTCGGCGGTATTGTGAGCCAATCCAATGCGGAATCCAACATCAAGCAAATCAACATTGAAGTCCAACAGAATGGCACCACGATCGTTACACGGCAGGCCCTGGTCACAAACCTCTAGATGTTGAGTAAGTTATGAATCGAAGCGGTCTCATTCGAAAAAACCACGAAAAACGTTTTGTTTCCCTAGGATCGGCGAAGTCTCGCAATGTCGCTCAGCGCCGCGGCGTGACCTACTTGCTCGTGCTTGGAACTACGCTCTTGGTCGCGGTCATGGGACTAGGCGGATTGCTTGCTGCTCGAACCCAGTCGCGCACCGCCAACCTGTTGCGAAACGCCTCCTCAGCATCGGACTTGGCACTGTCCGCCATCGCAATAGGTCGACTTAAGATAAACGAAGATCAGAATTGGCGAACCACTTATGCCAGCGGAGGCTGGTCCGTCGAGCAGCAACTTGGCGATGGGTACTCCAGCTGGAAAGTCGTTGATGCCAGCACCGGAGGAAGTGTGCTTCATGCGGGGATCAATCCGTTGGCGGATACCGCTACCGTCAAGGTCTGTGGAAAAGGTCGCGTCGGAAAGGTGATCCACAACACTGTCGTAGAATTGTCCGTGACCAAGAATCCATACGGCGCCCTTAAATCAGCGCTGTACGCTGCTGGCAATGTTACGTTGAATTCCAGCAATCCGTTAACAGTGTCCGGTGCTCCGTTTTCCACTGCGGGAGTCTTCAACAATTCGATCACATTCACCGGGGATGTTGAAGCTCAAAGCATCACTAACACCGGAACCCTGACGGGAAAGCAAACAACAGGTGCTGCGCCAAAAACGACACCGCCGAACAGCGTCTGGGATATCTATCGGCCTTTGGCGACTCAAATCCCGTGGGATAGCGCTCATATCAACGCGATCGGGACGACAAAAACGAATTTCAAAACGAATGTACTGTCACCGGGGGTGACCAACTTCTCCCCACCCATGTCGAGCATCGACGGAGTCTATTGGGTCGAAATTCCCGCGACGGCCACTGGAATACTTCAAATCGACTGGATGCGTATCAACGGTACAGTTCTCTTCGACGTCAAGGCCGCCAATTTCAAGGTCCATTTTGGCGCGCACATTATTTGGACCCCCGCTCGCGCCGACTATCCCATGGCTATCATTCGTAACGCCCAAACCGTGGATCTGGACTCGCTGACGGCCCTCATGGCAGAAGGAAGCAACCTTAACGGCGCGGGCAACGCGAACTACAACCCGACTGGCTTTCCATACAGCGGTGTATCCAACACGAACACGACGGACGCAAACTATGTGTCCAAGCTGTGGGGCGTTATTCATGTGATGGGTAGTTCTGGGGGAACGCCCACCGTCACAAACCTCTTTCCGCAATGCCATACGGTTGGCTGCGTCATCGCTCCCGGCGCGGTGACATACACAGGTGGCGGCGCAACACCCGACGCCAGCTTGACATGGGATGCAACGTATCTCACCGATCCTCCGCTTGGCTACTACACGTTGCAAATGACTCCGATTTCTGGGAGTTGGCGGCAAGAACTCACGCCATAAGCAGCCAATTGATCGGGACTCTACCATTCGAGTTCTATCCCAACCTATCCTAACGATCGCTCCTTGATTGACTTGGTTTTGCATCGATTTTCTCCAATGGTACACACAAAAACCGACATTGAATCTCAACCAGCGAGACCACCCGCAAGTTCGGCGTTTGGCCTTAATTCCGATCTTATGCCTTGTGCCGGCAGCCGTCTTGCTGTGGCCCAAAGCGAACAAAGCAACCAGCCATGCCGTCTCGGATCCACAGAACATGTTGGTATCAAAACGTCTGCCCCAGTCCTGGCCAGAACCAGCCAATTACCATTGGCCAACGATTAGGTCGTGAATGGCGGTGGAGCGTTCAACATGAACTCGTTAGTCAATGGGTTCTGGCAAACAAGTGGCGTCCAATTAAGCACCAATCCGAACTGCGATTTTGCAAAAACTACCATTATCGACGTGGACTTTCAAAACACGAGCGCTGAGGGAAACGGGGCGACGTTTACCATCAACGCGCTGCGGTCAGGATCGACCATAGCTCCCATTCTGGCATATCTCAAGCTGCAAACCGACGGGATACAGACGCTGACGTTTTTAACAAAGACCAACGATGCGACGCCGAAGACTCTCATCAACATTACCGGACTAGCAGCGCAGGCGGTACTGATGCACTTCGTCATCGATCCGATCGCGAACAGCGTCAACGTCAACGTCAACGACGTTCAGTACGGCAACTACCCGCTAACACGGTTTGCGTCTGCGGACGGCAACCGAAACGCGATCCTAGGGGCGAGTGGCAGCAATGCCGAGTTTTCCTACGCACGCATTCGAGTCCTGTAGTAATAGCCGTGCGTCGTCCCTCTCACCTCTGGGTTCGGACATCGCGTCATCGGGGCTTTTCGATGGCGGAAGTCGCAGTTAGCTCGCCTCTTGTGGGTGTTCTGATGGTCGCGGCACTTAACTCCTTGGAAGCTGCCAAACGGGGGGCGGGTGGTGGAAATTAGCGATGGCGAACTCACGATGGAAACGAATTGACTGATACTACCGTTAAAATCATCGCCTTCAAATTCTTCGATTGTCAATACCGTTTCGGTGACCGTCAGCATGTACCTTGATTCCATGCAACGAGCAAAATCAGCAAGATCCGAATAGTCGAAAGCCTGAAACACAGTTTTTGCTTCCCTTTCGGCTGGTCGTTTCTGATTCTCGAACTTTCGTCCTAATGCGTGCTACTTTTTTTGGGGGATGTCGCGAAGCGATTTTCAACATCCCAGGCGTCAGCATGGTGACATCATGGATCAGAAGAATTGCAAACGATTCCATAGCGATAACAACCAACAACTATTCGGTGTCTTTCGCCGAATTCCAATGAACATTAGACCACCAAAGTCGGGCGTCACTTTTGTCGAATTAGTGACAGTTATTTCACTTATCGGAATTATGACAGCCATCGTGACGCCTCAATACTCAACGTCGTTATGGAGGTTTCGGCTGGAAACAACCGCCGAACGAGTCAAAGTGGATTTGAATATGGCTCGGCGAAGAGCGTGCATTATGGGCAAGAATGTTTCCGTGATTTTTGATACAGGGACGCATTCTTATAATATGCCTAATGTTGCGTCGCTCGACAGAAACCAACAGCCTTATCAGGTCAATCTTGCAGGGGCCCCTTTTTACGCGACTTTCGATTCCGTTTCGTTTCCTGGGGGGGCGGGGGGTGATACACAGATCGAGTTCGATTATTACGGGAATCCGGATAGTGGCGGATCGGTGGTTGTTCGGTGTGGTGGCGCGACCAAGACGGTGTTGCTTAATGCGACAACCGGGGAGGCGACGATCCCATGAACTCATTTGTTATTCACCGAGGCAAATCTAATTCACGATCTAATTGGCGTGCCGGGTTTACTCTGACTGAGCTGGTGGTGAGCCTCGGAATTTGCACCGTACTGATCGTCAGTCTTACCGGTTCGTTGACGTTGGTAATGAAGTCGGCGTCCGTGCCGACGAACAGTCCGGTGCTCGCGCACATGCGCACGGGCGAATTGGCCGATCGTGTCCTTTCGGATTTGGCCATTGCGCAATCATTCACGATCAACACGGAGACCGATGTGGAATTCAAAGTTCCCAGCCGGGATGCCAACAACACACCGGACACGATTCGCTACCAGTGGACCGGAAGTCCCAGAAATCAGTTGCTGCGTTCTTACAACGGCGGATCGCTCAATCTGTTCGCGGCCGACGTCCAGGAGTTCGGGCTCAGCTATCTGACACGCTTAATGGGGCCGCCACCGCCGCCCGCGCCGGTCGAGAGTGCCGAATATGTGGTGATGCAGCACAACGATGCTCCAAGCGGATCGTTCTCCGAGTTCCAAACGTCGCCGACCAACTGGTGCGCGCAGTGGATCAACCCGAATTTGTCGCCGGACGCGGTCTCTTGGAAGATCACCCGCGTGGAGTTTTGTGCCAAGCGCGATAACGGCGGAACCCAGAACTTTCTGATTCAAATTCGAACCGCCGCCCCACTCACAAACCTCCCCACCACCACGATTGTGTCCACGTTCACGAAACCCACGGCGGATCTGCCGACGTCTCAGGCCTGGGTCACCGTGGATATTCCGGATGCGGTCAATCTGTCACCGGAAACCGGTTACTGCCTGGTGATTGCCGTGACTCAAGCGTCGTCCAGATACCCGAAGATCCAGTTCGAATCGAACGGCTCTCCGATGACGAGCCGGACCCACTGGGTGACGACAAGTAACACCGGCACTTCATGGTCCACTCCCGAACTCACCAAAGACATGCGATTCAAGATTCATGGAACCGTTACGACCCAACCGCTGTAAGGCGATCGGCAGATGAAAACATACCGACATCAGCCGGAACGCGCTACCGTCCGGTTCGAGCTCTGCCAAACCGGGGCTAGCGTCCTGCGGCGAATCTGTGCTCGATCGCGTTCGCGTCGATCGGGGTTCACGCTCGTGGAGGCTGTCATCTGCACATTACTCGTGGGGCTCGTGGCGGTTGCGTCGTTGAAGACGTCGGCCGCTGTCGTTCGTTCTCGTCAGAAGCTCAGCGACACGCGGTTGGCGACGGCGTTGTGTGAGCGATATCTGTCAGAGATTTTGCAATCGTATTATCAAGACCCCACCGCCTTGCCGCCAGTCTTTGGTCTCGAGTCTGACGAATCCTCACCTAATCGCAGCAACTTCGACGACGTGGACGACTACAGCGGCTGGAATGAATCACCCCCCAAGAAAAAAAACGGGGCAGCGCTCACTGGATACGCAGACTGGAGCGTCAACATCGAGGTCGCCTACGTCGACCCGGCGACTCCCAATGGCTCGCCAAGCGCGGACCTGGGGCTCAAGCGAGTCACCGTCACCGTCACCGATCCGACCAGCGAGCAAGTCGTCCTGAAGGGGCTGCGCGCCAAAGCCGGAGCCGATGAGAAGGCTCCGTATGTCCAAACGGATTACGTCCAGTGGATTGGCTTGGACCTGCGCACCAAAGACGCGGCGACCACGCTGCGCGGCGGTACGCAACCCATCGACCAAGCGAGGATCGGCAACTGACATGCGGCGTCCCCTGCCCACTTCCCGAACAAATCGGCGATGCTCCTCGCGTCGCGGCGCAGCCTATGTGCTCGTGATGGCGTTGACAGCCATGATTGGCGTCATTAGTTTGGCAGCCTTAACCAATGTTCGAGTCCTGCGGCGCGACGTCCTGCAGTCGAATGACTCGCAAGAGGCGAGGTGCCTCGCGTTTTCCGGAATGGAAAACGCCATCGCTCGACTCAACAACAACTCCGGTTGGCGGACGACCTACACGAACAACGTGGAAATCTCTCCGGTCACTTTTGGACGTGGTACCTTCAGTTGGCGGCTGGTGGATACTGACGGCAATCTGGCGGACGACGCCAACGATACGGTCCGTGTGATCGCCACCGGAAAGGTTGGCTCAGCCACACGCGTCTTCAGCCAGGATCTGAATCCCAGCGGCCAGGGCTTCGATGTTATGCAAACGGCCGTGCATTGCAGCGGCAGCCTGACCGTCAATGCCACCAGCATCTGGGGGGGTGCATTTTCCAGCAATGCCACGCTGTCAGTCCCGGCGGCCAATCAGATCACGGGCAACGGCCAGGGAGTCATCGTCCAAGGGGTCGCCCTCAGCGTCGCCGGAACGCTGGTGAACGGTTCGTCAACGACATTCTCACCGGCGAAGACCATGCCCAACAGCAGCGTCTTCGACCTCTACAAAGCCCGCGCGACGACCATCGACTACTGGTCGGTTTATTACAACAGCTTTGACGGCAAGATCGTCAGCGCCACGTCAAACCCGTGGGGCACTCCCAATGCCGAGGGGATTTACTACATCAAGATTCCGTACCGCAATTACAAGCTCGAAATCAGCAACTGCCGTATCAAGGCGACGCTGCTGATCGAGATCGAGGAAAAAGATGATTTGATCATCAAAGCCGGTGTGATCTGGGAGCCACCCGCACCGAACCTCCCCTCGTTGATCGCCAAGGCACTCAGTACCGTGGACGCCAACGTCACGATCGACGGTGCCGGTGCATTGAGCGAAGCGGCATGGGGAATGAACTTCAATCCGACCGGGTTTGCATATCGTGGCCGCGAAAACTCAAACGCGACCGACACGCACCAGCCACTGCTCCGCGGCTTGTTCCACGTCATCCGACTTCCCGGAGACGTTACGATCACGACATTCAAAGGCGGCATGCAACGCAAAGGCAACTTCCTCATCGACGGAGCCGCAACGATTGAGGGCTCGTCGTTCATGAACGACACGACCCTCTTCACGGACGCCCCGCAAGGCTACATCGCCATCCCCATCATGCGCCCGGTCGCCAGCACCGCCAAATGGGAGGCGGCCCCTTAACCACGGCATCGTTGAGCCACACTCATTTTGGATGAGATGCGTTAAAATAGAAGTTGGAAACAAGCCACGAATGAAATGACTTGGTACAGGGCAATGAAGACGGTTTTCCTACACCGCCGATCGCATTTTTACGGTAGGTTTACGCTAAGCTCTGTCTCAAAACTATTCCGCAATACTGATAAACAACATAATATCGTGGCAGCACGCTGAATGCTGTCGCAAGATGCGTGCTCTTAAAACGAAGCCGAGCGTAAGTCAGGAAAAATTCGGGCTCGCTGGCTGTCTAGCGATTACGCTGCTACATCATGAACCCAATGCTGATCATTGGGAGTTGGAATCAAGAAATTGCGCCCTAGTGGATCGATGCGATCCGGCCATTACTACCGTTAATAGCGTAAGTTATAACATCCATGGCCCAACCTATCACTTATGCGATTTCTGCAAAGTTCACGCTGGTGACGGAGCAATTAACAATGGCAGAACCGTCGCTTTGACGGACCCCGACACTGAGTCCAGCGTGTTGGACGGAAGAACACCCAGGGGATTTACATCATCCAATGCGCTGGCAAAGACGCGGTCATCGGCCGCTCGCGGATCAGAACACACAAGGATGCGCTGCTTGGGTCGGAAATCACTGTTGCGAGTTAATTGACTTGTTGATCATTGCACTTGAAGCAAACATGGAAACAACTAGCGGGAGAACATGCAGCATCATTCGGAGAAAAGCGCTTCGGCCTTCTGTCATCGAGTCCCCGATCATCGGCAAGATAAATGAACACAGAATGCCAGCAACTAGAACCGCCGCGTTCGAAGCGATTAGTTTTTTCTTATCGATTGGTTTCATTGATTGACCTTTTGGGATATCTGTGACCGAAGGTGCGGACAGGTGATCCGAGAGTATCTAGTAAATGAGCTGAACGTAGCCTGAATGTCGCTCCCTGGGGAATAACAATCGGAAACAACTACTCGGCTAGCTAGCGAACCTTTATGATAATGAATGGCACCCGTGGGACGACTTCGGTTTCTGCCCCTTTGTTTCAACCTACTCGTTTTTGCCTTCCGTCATTTTATCACCTCGAGCTGGCTCACGTCGTCGATCACGATTTCGACTTCGGGAATAGACCCCATGCCACGATAATCCTGCCTGGCAATCGCCCCGGTGATACGGACGACCTTTTCTTTGAAGTGCTTCTCCATGTCGTCGATGTCAGCCTTGTCGAGCTGCTTCATCGCCTTTGCCGTCAAAATAGCCACGAAACGAGATTGCTTCTTGTTCAGTGGGTCATCGACTTTGACGAGCGATGCTGGGACGAGCGTGCCGAGACAGACATCGTCCGGGCTGTGGCCATGGACCCAACCCGCTTCTTTGTCACCGGCTGCCTGAATCAAGATCGCCTTGGTCACAAACTGGACTTTGAATTCCACGGCAGGCTTGCTCTCGTTGAACTCCTTGGTCAATTTGCTGTCGCCTGCGATCTTGATCGCCTCCTCGGGCGTGAGAACCCTCGATTTTTTCGGCAGGTCGTTATTGACTTCCAGTTCCAGTTTCCCGGTGGCGAGTTTGCTCAGCGCGGGATCCATCTTGAGAAACCCAGATGACGAATTCCCGATCACGTTCTCGATCTGCAACTGGACTTTCCCCGACCCAACAACGAGAGGCGACGGCTTGCTGTCCCACTTTTCGGTGCTGTTCGGTGGAATGAGAACGTATGGGGTTCCACTGGAACCATGCATTCGTGTTTCGAGAATCACGTCCTTTCCCGGTTCCAAGGTTACACTCATTGGAACGTGCTGGCCCATGACTTCGGTTTTGCGTTGGGGAACCGTTTTGCCATCGGCATTTGTTACCGTGGGTGGACTTTCATCAAGGAATTGTCGGAGGTATTCGAACTTCACTGCTTGCTTGCCGACGTTGCGAAGCCGAACCAAGAGCGTGACCATTTCTCCGTTGCTGTAGACTCGCTTCTCGCCTGATTTAAATTCCAAGCCCGCTTGCAGGCCGCCGACTTCCTTGCCCCAGGCGGTGAAGGGTTCCTTCACTTTTTCGGCTGGTGCATCGGGTTTGGGAGCCCGCTTCAGGACGAAGTACCGCATGCCTCGATCGATTCCGCTTGGCTTGAACTCCGTAGGCCGGGAGTCGGCCGCGGAATTGCGGGTGAAATGGACCTTCAGTTGGTCGCCGTCAAGCTCGTAAATGCCCTTGTACAGATTCCCCTTTTCGCGCGGGCCAAGGGGGGACAGGTCGATCGTCGCCGGCTCTTGCTCCTCGTCGATGCGATACGTCATCTCCATCGGATCGCTGTCGGCGAAATCGAAGACGAGCTTGTCCCGAGTGAATTTCCAAACTTGTTCCTTGCTGCTTTCCCTCGGAGCATGCGTGCCACCGACATGGGCCTCGACGACTTGCCAGCTTCCTTGTAGCTTCTCCGTGTGTCGCAGTCCTTGCTCGTCGGCAGCGGGAGTTTCGTCTTTCTTGGCTGGGACCTCTTTGACGACCAGTTCCGGCTTCCCGGTGGCGAGTTTACTCATCGCCGGATTGGGGTCCCGCGACTTGTCGGCATCCGTCCCCTTCATTTCCAGGAGGACGATCGCTGCCTCCGCGGGTACCGCAGGAATGGCCGTGCCGCCTTCCGTTCTGCCGCTCACCAGCTTGCCCGACCACGCGCCGTCGGGAGCGGTGGAAATTTCCATCGATCCCTCAAGTGAGAACGTGGGGTCCCTGCGGATGCGTTCCTCAATGAGCGAGCCCTCGCTCCGGCCTCCCGGGTTTCTCTTCGCGGGCGGGTGAGTCATGCGAAAGAACGCCACTGCGCCAGGCTGGAGCCGGAAATCCGCAGGGATCGGCTTTGCTACTTCGTTGATCGTCTCCAGGATTCCTTTGTCTCTCCAGATCAACTGCCGGGGATTCGGTGCTGCATCGGAGGCGTGGAGCCAGACCTCCGCTTTCGTGACATTCTGGACCACCAGAAAAATATCGTTCTTGTCCTCCGCATCGGGCACGTCCGGCACGGGGTGCATCACGAGTGCCGCACGCAAGCCACTCACCGGCTCGCCCCATTTCAGCTTCTGCTCCGTGGCGGGCTTGAGCATCGCGCCCGACTTCGGCTTCTGCTGCTGCAACGCAACGGGCTTGATTTCGAGTTCCAATTTCCCGGTCGCGAGCTTACTCAACGAGGGGTCAAGTTGGATGGAGCCTGACGACGAGTTTCCCAGAACCTTCTCGTATTGAAACTGGAACTTCCCCGTCCCCAAAATGGTCGGAAACTTCGTAATACCGAGACCTGCTCCCGACGAGAGTTCAAGCTTCAATTCGTAAAGCTCGACTTCCTTCCCCGCTGCCAGATTCGCTTCCACCGGGATGTGTCTCTTCTGCAGCTCGATGAATATTTTTCCCAGCCAGACCGGCTTACCCTCGCCATCCGTCACATTGGGCGGGTTCTCCTCAAAGAACTTACTGAGATACTCGAACTTGACTTCCTCCTTGCCGACGTTGCGAACCCGGACGACGAGCGTGGCCGTCTCGCCGTGCGTGTAGGCCCGCTGCTCGCCCGCTTTGAAGCCCAAGCCCGCTTGTAGGCCGCCGACTTCCTTGCCCCAGGCGGTGAAGGGTTCCTCCGCGGACTTCACTTCGAATTCCACGGTCCCGGTTCCTAGTTCAGCATGTTCATGCACAAAACTTTCTGTCCAGTTAACTATGTGCTTTCCTGGCTCAACGTGAATGATTCGTCGATCACGCACCCCATCTGGCACTTTCACCTCTTGATTCAATGCCGCAACGGGAATTTCGATCTTGTCGACATTAACTGCCTCACCCGGCTTCAGAGTCACTTTCTTAGGTTTCAAGCTGAGTAACGGATACGGCCCATCTGTGGTGCGGACTGGCTTGCCCTGCGAATCAACTACCTTCGGAGGACTCATCAGCACCCACAAAGGCACGGCCGAGATACTGGTCGATTCTTTGCTGACGTTTCGCAATTTCACGACTGCCTTGACCCTTCCGCCGATGTGAATGTCATCCGCGTTGGTAATGCAAAAGCCCGCTTGCAGGCCGCCGACTTCCTTGCCCCAGGCCGTGAAGAGTTCCTGCTCCGGCGCCTTCGGCTGTAACTCGGTGGCCGCACTTTTTGGCTTTTCCGTTTCTGTGGCTTTGGGGGCAGGCGGACCGGACTTCGGCTCT
Organism: Pirellula sp.; assembly: GCA_031368325.1. Classification (GTDB taxonomy): domain Bacteria; phylum Planctomycetota; class Planctomycetia; order Pirellulales; family Pirellulaceae; genus JBKCUI01. Next base: position 1,324 of record JANMNR010000499.1, on the reverse strand, counting down.
ACAGTTGCCGGTTCTGCAGCGGCAGTTAGTGTGAACTCAAGCTCTTCATTCACGAGTTCGCCCGTCCATTCTCCCTCATGCGCCACGTCGGGGCGGGCGTCGTTCCATTTGAAGCGCAGTTTGTATTTGCCGGGTGGGAGGTGAAACGCCGCGACGTGCGGCTCCGAGACGTCACGCTTTTCCTCATCGAAGCGGAGGGTGAATTCGGCGATGGTGGCGACATGAGCCGCAGGTAACAGCATTCGCTGGAAGACGAGCAGGCCGTCCGGTGCGAAGGCTGTCTTGTGTTCCTTACCGGCTTCATCCACAGCCACCACGGAGAGCCAGTTGTCGTACCGGAGTGTGTAACCAAACTTCACATCGCTGTCGCTCCGGTTGCGCACAACGAGGCCCACTCTGGCGGTGCCGCCGATACGCCATTGGGTATCACTGGCCGTCCGGACACCGAGAACCAGCGACTCCTTCTCGCGGTCGTTCTGCTGTGAAGGCTCCAGCACGCCTCCCATCAGTTCGCCGCCCGGGCGCGTCGCATCTTCCTCGCGGAATTTTTGGAAATGAAAGCCCAGCTTGGCGTAGGCGTAGTCAGGAAGTTTCGGCAGTTGGGGCATGCCTGCTGTGGCTGGCTTCACCGGCATTTGCTTTTGCACCGGCGCACCGGGCACATCGAACGCCTTCTTCAGCGGCTCCTGCAAGTGCGCGGGAATGTTGAGGATGTTGCCCGGCTCGATTTTCATTTCCTGCACCTGCGACGGGTTAGCGAATTCGTATTTTCGCACCATCCCCGTCTGCATGACCCACAGCGCGCCCGAGCCGCGATCCCACACGATGCCGTAAGTGCCGATGCCGTCCGGCAGCGCGATTTCGTAGGGCTTGTGCGGTGAGGCGACTTTCGGGTCGGACGAAAGGAACGCGATGACCGCCTTGTTGGTGCGCTTGCCGCCTTCGGTGAGCTGGCTCACGAGCAAATGCACGCCGTCGCCGAGCACGTATCGGCCAGGTGAGTTTGCGGTGCGCGGCGATTTTGCGGCGTTCGGGTCGGCGGCGATGACGCGGAACTTCGTCTCGCCCGTCGGCAGCTTGCCGCTGAACGGCTCGACTCGCGGCTTCGCCTGCAAACGCGCAGCGAGCTTCCCAAGCGCGTCCGACGCGTTGTCGGCAGTGAAGGTTGCGATTTCCTCCGCCGTCGGTGATTCGCCGAAGAGGTCGCGCGTGACGTGGCGAATGAGCTGCTCGCGATCGGCGGCAGTCGCGGGCAGGGGTGCTTCGCGTTCGACGCGCTTAAGCACGACGAGTTTCCATAACTCAATCGGATCCTTCGGATCGT
>JANMNR010000494.1:0-7744 GCA_031368325.1 Pirellula sp. | reverse complement strand
ATGGCGTTCGCGAGCATCCAATTGCAAATTGAGATTGCGTGACCAGGTGAAATTGATCGGAATTTTTGTCCAATCAAGCCCAAGCGAGCGAAATCCGACTTCCCCCATCATCGCATGCCTTGCTTCGTCCCAAAGCTGACGGCTCATCTCCATGTGAAACTCCCAGGGCTCATCGTCTCGAAGCTCATAGAGGATGCTGGCCATCATCTCGGGAACATCAATCTCACGAATCCTTTTATAGTACATCATGAGGGTCTTGTCGCGTGCGGAGAAGCGTTCATCGTATAAGAACGCTTCTGGATTGACCCCTGCGTTGTAACTGTCTTGAAACCGTTCGTCCCGTTTGGGCTCCGCTTGGTATTGATAAGGAGTTCGGGAATGATGCGGTTCCAACGGAACGACTTCTGGAATCGCCAATGCACCATCCACACCGCCGGCTGCAGCTAGACAGTTTCGCAACAGATCTCCCCAAGGTTGCATGGCTAACCGCTGCTCCGAACTCACAAGACAAGTTACTGCTTGCGAACCGAAATCCAATACCTCGCCCAACTCAAACTGAAGGAGCTTGGCCAGTCGGACGGTCGGAGCATCCGCTAACGGATGGGCTTCGAGCTGCAATCGGGCCGTCGCCTCAAGCACGGCAGGAATCGCGATCTTGTAAATCCCAAACACCAACTCCTCCGTCGTTGGAGCTGCAATAATCTCATCCATAAATAGCTTGAGAGAGTCATGCGGAACGACGTCCAGCCCCAATGGTGGAACACGCATTTCACTGACTCGGCGCCGAATGGCAGTTGTGTACTCAGCACACAAATAAGCATGGTGGCTGAACGCAGTTTTCAGCTCGTAAATCGGTTCCGAAGTGATCCTGGCCGTGAGTGTTTCGTGCAGTCGCTTGAGCATGTAATGCAAACGCTTGAGGCGTTCGGTGCTCTGCTCCACACTCCATTTGCATGCAACAGCCCGCTCCAAACTGGCCAAACCCGCTAAAGGCGGTAGTCCTCGATAGGTTTCAAAATCCTTGGCTTTTGGATCTGAGTTCATGCGAAATCCGATGCGATTTGGGGGTAAGAGGAATCGGCCATACGTTGTATGATAGTGAATAACGGAAATGTCACTCTCCCAGAGAAGAGGGTGACTACCTTTTTGGGCGGAATTCCGAAAGAGCTTTCGGGATGAAGCCACACACCCGCACGTTTTTGAAAGCACATTGCCTAATGAATGAATCCATCGTTGCACTCAATTCATTCAACCGCCAGTATCTTCACCGACTGATTGATTCGATTGCTGATCCTGAATTGGATGCCACCTTTGGTGCAGGGAGCCACTCGGCGCGTTGGATTCTTGCCCATTTAGCGATTGCGGTGGATTACGGTTTTAAGCAAGTAGACATGCCGTTCGTCGCACCTAAAGACTGGCACGCAGCATACGGTCCTGGCAGTGAAGCCGGCTCCGACGCCAAGCTCCGCCCGACGAAGGCAGAGCTGCTCAAATTCATCGACGAAAACTACGTCAAGCTCTGCATCGTTTCGTTGGATGCAGATAAAGCCAAACTGTCCGTAGCCCATACGGTCCCGTTGCTTTACGACACGCCGGTGAAGTCGAAGGGGGATCTGCTCAATCACATTTTGACAACTCATTTTGCATCACACTTGGGCCAGTTGTCGTCATGGCGTCGATTGATAGGGCTCCCACCGTTGTTTTGATTCCCTGAGGGTCATGAATCCTTCACCTCGAATTCATCCTTTCAACACGAAACGCTTTGGCATAACGGTACAATCCCCGAAAACTCAATGCCGCTTCAACAGGACTTTCTAACCATGTTTGATCTCACTCGCATTCCACAAGCCATTCAATCCGAAGGTCGCGTTACCCGAAGGCTTGCTCTCGCCTATGGCGCTGCACTGGCGGGTCTGCCCTTGATCGCCGCGCGAGTGGAGGCGGCGGATCGCAAGTTTTCGTTTTCCGCAAATCCGTTTTCGTTGGGCGTTGCCTCTGGTGATCCAGACTCGAGCGGCGTGGTGCTTTGGACAAAACTGGCACCGGACCCAACGTCCCCCGACGGTGGCATGAAGCCTGAGATGATTCCTGTTGCCTGGCAAATCGCCGAGGACGAGGCCATGACCAAGGTGGTCGCGAGTGGGACTGCAGTGGCGTCGCCTCAATTAGGACACTCGGTGCACGTGGAAGTCGGCGGATTGAAACCTGCACGATGGTATTGGTATCGATTCATGGCGGGGGACGCGGTTAGCCCTGTCGGTCGGACTAGAACGTTGCCAGATCCAAACGTTGAACCCGAGTCACTTCGCTTTGCGTTCGCTTCTTGTCAAAACTATGAGCAAGGGCTCTTCACTGCGTACGACCAGATGGCCAAAGACGATCTCGACTTGGTGATTCATTTGGGCGACTACATCTACGAGTATCCCGGTGCCGACAATCGCGTTCGCAAGCACAGCGGACCATCGGATGGAAAGATCAAGACACTGGATGATTATCGGCTCAGGCATATGCAGTATCGTGCGGACTCTTACCTCCATACGATGCATGCCAAGTGTCCCTGGTTTGTAACTTGGGATGACCATGAAGTCGACAACAACTATGCCAACGATATCCAAGAGGAACAACGCAACGGCAAAGCAAAGTCCGACCCAATCGATTTTTTGGTGCAACGTGCAGCGGCTTATCAAGCTTACTATGAGATGATGCCACTGCGCAAGCAGACATTACCTCAAGGTCCAGACATGACCATTTATCGCAAAGCTTCGTTTGGTCGACTCGCAGAGTTCTTTCTTCTCGATACGCGTCAGTATCGGTCCGACCAGCCCAACGGTGACGGACTTAAACCGCTCAGTGAGGAGGCGTGGAAGCCAACGAATAGTCTTTTGGGCAAGCAACAACGGGGTTGGCTGGATGCCAGTTTGCTTGATTCCACAGCAACTTGGAACGTGCTTGCCCAGCAGGTTATGTTTGCCATGGTGGAAATCAACCTCAAGGACCGTAGCGGTTACTCCATGGATCAGTGGCCGGGAGCGGCTTACGAGCGACTGGCTTTGATGAAGTTCATTGCCGACCGCAAGGTGCCGAATCCCGTCGTCATCACTGGCGACATTCATGCAAATTGGGTGAATGATTTGCGAGTAAACGATCGGCAATTTGATAGTCCGGTGGTAGCGACGGAGTTTGTTGGCACCAGCATTTCGAGCGGCGGGACTGGCCCCAAAGAGGTCAAAAACCTAGACAAGCTCACTTCAACAAATCCGTGTGTCAAATTCCACAATCAGGAACGCGGTTATGTACGTTGCGTAGTGACGCCCGAAAAGTGGACCAGCGACTATGTTGTGGTCGAGGATGTGAAGTCAGTTGGAGGCAATGTACTCACGCGTGCCTCTTTCACAGTCGAGGCGGGCAAACCGGGCGCTCATCCCGTATAACGCCGGTTAGTTTTACTCCCTACCACTTTTTCAGTGCGTTAGTGGGAAAGTAATTGCCAATGTCGGTGCCGAGCTTCAGTCCTTACGTGTTATCGAAGTTGAAGTGGCTACCGCCCTAGATGCGACTCATCCCCGATTCCTCGGCTGCTTGAGAAAAAACGGTTAACGATCGCACGGCCACCAGGCTCCAGCGCCCAGCGCCCGAAATGCGGCATGCACATCAAAGCCCAGCGCTGCGAATTTGGGTTTTGAGCCCAATCTTCGCAACAGGTTTGTTGCGATAGCACAAGCGTCCTAGTTTTCCTCGTTCTGTCGCTGTACGCGTGAAACAGGCAGGACTTGAGGAAAACTATCGAATCGATCGTGTTGCATACTGCGCAGAACATCAGTTGGAGGACACAAAACGCATTCTAAAATATGCCTTGACCTACCAGTTTCTACCCCACTGTCGCTTCTGCTCAATCATCCGACCACGATTTGCACCGGTCACCATTACGGAACTAGTCCCTTGCGGACCAAACCATTAAGCTCCGGGATTTCCACCTTACAGATAATCGCTCGGCAACTTCATCGATTTCCGGCTAAACGCATTTCTCGCGAAGCGCAGTACTCTCCATCGATTGAGTTCCGCTTGGGGTTCTCGCGAAATCGTACTGCGATCACGCTGAATTGCTCTCGCGATCTCACTTTTTCTGGCTTTCGCAAAATACTCTGTGATGTTATTTCACGGTCCAAAACGTTAAGCGTAGTTGGCATCGTTGCGACTCCGTTCGAACGACCTTTTTGCCGAAGCCATTCGGACATCTCAACGGTGTTTTTACGGATACCAGTTCCAATGCAATCCCATCCTATCCAGTGGTTTACTGCATTTCAGTTACGAATCCGCCGTGCGAAAGGACTTTTGTAAAATCACTTCGACGCTCGAGTTGCCTGCGTTCCAGTCGCTTGTTCGCAGTAATCCGGAACGCCGAACTCGCTCGGTCGGTTAACGCGGAAAAGGAGTTATTGAAAGCTGGCGCTAAGTTCAAACGTATCGGATATGAGGGAGGCCATGGGTGGCACCGCGACTTTTACGGCCGCATTCAAGAAGGGATGGAGTGGTTGACTCAGCAGCGATAACGTAGCCTTGTGCGGCTCGGTTCGTCTGGACATCGCGTTTTTGCTGTTGATCAACTCGATGCCGTTAACGACTTCTCGTGGCGTGAACATCAGCATTAATCCCCGCATGACGCCATGATATCAAACCGCAATTTGTATTTGCACCCGCCGACCCGAGCACTATGCGAACTTACTTTAATTCGATCCAAGGAATCGGATTGTTTTCCTTATCCCTACTTTGTTATAGGTGGAGCGGTTTAATCAGATATGCTGAAGTACCGAAATGACAGAAAAACTGTCGTTGATAGCGATCACCCTTTCACGAATAGTTATCGTGGTGCTACCCGTTGGCACTCGCCAAGTAAGATTCAATGAACGAAGACACTGTACAACCGGAGACATATACTGCCTCGTTGTTTCGCCATCGTCCTTTCCGACATTATTGGTCGGCTCGTGTCTGTTCGATGGGGGCTTACCAGATGCAGGTCGTTGCCACCGGTTGGTCTGTGTATGTCTTAACCAACGATCCTTTTGATCTTGGACTGGTTGGGCTTGTTCAGAAAAGAGGAGCATTACAAGCTCGCTCGAATTCAAATCGATATACCAAACAACCTAGATGCTGAATGGCAGATCGATACGATCGCCGACGGATAGCTCTGATTTGTACGACTGTTCAAATGATCGCTTGCGGTTTGCTCGCGTTCGGCAGTTGGTCCGGCGTTCTATCTCGAGAACTAATCTTTGGTTTGATTGCGGTAATCGGTGCCGCCCGGGCATTTGAGATGCCGACGATGCAATCGTTGCTACCCAACGTGGTTCCCGCCACGGCTTTCCCTCGCGGCTTGGCCATGTCAACAGCCGCGACCCAAATCGCGATCATTGGCGGACCAGCCTTGGCCGGATTGATTTTTTTAGCGGGAGTAACTTCTGTCTATGCAGTTGCGACTGCATTTTTCATTGTGGCAAGTTTCGCTATGGCGACTACGCCTCCCATCCGAGTCAAAGCCCCGCCCACGCGTTCAAGCGAGTCGCTTTTGGCTGGTATTCATTTTATTGCCGCGAATCCAGTCATCTTGGGCGCGATCTCCCTGGACCTTTTCGCGGTATTGTTAGGTGGCGCAACGGCCATGCTTCCGGTTTTCGCTAAAGATATATTGCACGTTGGACCAACGGGTCTTGGGCTCCTGCAGGCAGCCCCAGCCCTAGGTGCGTTGGCGATGTCGTTTTTCCTATCCAAATTCCCACTTCAAAAACAAGTCGGTCGCCAACTTTTTGTTTCTGTCGCAATCTTCGGCGTTGGGACGATCGTGTTCGGGCTGTCCAACTCCTTTTGGCTATCGTTAGTCATGCTGATTGTGCTGGGGGCCGCCGATTGCGTAAGCGTGGTGATCCGACAATCGCTCGTGCAGTTAGAGACACCGAATGACATGCGAGGTCGTGTCAGCGCTGTGAACTCGGTGTTCATCGGTGCCTCCAATCAACTCGGCGAGTTCGAGTCAGGAATGATGGCCGCGCTGCTTGGCACGGTACCATCGGTCGTTATCGGAGGAATAGGAACCCTACTTGTCGTTGGGCTTTGGATGCGTCTTTTCCCGTCGCTCGTCACTCGGGACAAGCTCTAATCTATGAAGCCTAGTGCGTCGTAAAAACTAATTTTTGGAGTAGGCCGGACTTACCGCTCCTCGCCAAACGTTGACACCGACGGACTAGAAGTCCGTCGTACAGGTTTCGTTCAAACCGTATCTTAGCGTGTGACGAGCATTAATCCGTTCTACGAAACACAACTCTGCATTGCTAACCTACCGATTGAAAGACAAAGCGGTTTTGAAATCTCGCGACGAGCAGAACCGGACTCTACTGCGTACCAGTTGATAAGTAATGGGGCGCTATTTTGCTCAATCGAAACCGGTAATTTGGCCTGAATTAAGGCTTCTCGTGGAAGAACTCGGCAGCTTGAGCGAGCGGGCCGCCGAAAGGTTGTATCTTTTTCATCATAAAGATCTCATCGAAGAAACCGGTGTGCAAAGGCGGTGTTTCGCCACGTTGGACTCGGACGAGAAGTTCCAAAAAATTGGCGCCGGCCAGTTGGGAGACGGGGTAGCCGCCACCAAACCGCATGTTGAATTCAATTAGAAATAGCTGTCCTTCCCGATCGATGAACTCGATATCGCAAGGGCCAATGATGCGAGCTTTTTCGCCGAGCGACAGTGCGGTGTCTATCAGATCCTGGCGACGGGTGGTTATACCAAGTTGCGTTTCCCCGTCGCGAGCAATGAGTTTGCGCCAGGCACTGACGCTCATCACGCGACCGTTGAGATCGCTACAGAGTTCGATGTTGACTTCTTGGCCTGCAATGCGTTCCTGGTAGATATACTCGGTCGAATCGTTTTTGTCCGGAAGGAGATTGTCCGCTTCCTGGATGGTGCTAACGCCGACGCTAGCCGAGCCGAAGCGGGGTTTGCGAATGAGAGGGAAAGTGAAAGTGCGAGCCTCTTCTGGGTCGATTGTAGTGCGGGGTACGGTTACGCCATGCTTTTGAGCCCAGTGAAAGGTTTGCAATTTGTCGAAGCCGAACAACGCGGTTTCCTGGTCTGTAAAAAAAAAAGCGACTCCTTGCTCTGTGAGTTCCTGCCGAATGGTGGACAGAGCGTCCACATCGGGGTCCGTAAAACTTAGAACGGCATTGATCTTGTGCGTGCTAATGAGTTCTCTCACATGAGAGAGATAATTCGGATCCTTTATGGAGGGTATCAGGACCGCGTGGTCGCAGCTAGTAAAGCCTGGCGTAAAGAGATTGTCACCGCTGCCGATAATACGAACTTCGGGATCCGCTTGGCGGAGATAGTCCGCAATGTAGCCCCGTTTGCCGATGGTGGAAAACAGCCATGTCACGCTCATTTGCCTGCTCCGTTGAAACTTCCTAAGGCTGGGCGAGGACGAATAATCTTTTGTGCGTCCACGGAATAAATGGGGGCTGGGGGAATGATGAACTGGGGAGCCAAGCAGGCAGTATACGCACCAACGTTGGTGACGTTGACCAAATCTCCGGGGCGTGGCGTTTGCCCGGCAGGAAGGATGCCGATTTGATCGATTTCCATACATGTACCGCCGTATAGGGGTGTCGGTTCGCTCGAGGGATCCGATCGCTGCGCCAATAGCTGGCATGGGGGACGGATGGTCGATCGAAGAGGGTTGACGTCAAAATGAGAACCATC
>JANMNR010000491.1:0-7929 GCA_031368325.1 Pirellula sp. | reverse complement strand
ATCGTTGGACACAGGAACCGTTTTGGCGAAACTACGAAGTGAAACCAAAGCGACCAAAACCAACCCTATGAGAGCCAACGTTTGCCAAGACTGCGATAGCCACACCAACGAGGTTGACGCCAACGATGGGGCTGGTGGTTCTGCAACAGGCAGATCGGGATAGGGCTCCACGGTGACACGAGGAAGTTTGTCCTCACCGGCAGCCACTTTGGGCAGAATCGCATTAATTTTGCCCTGGATACTACGTTCCGTTTCTGTCTGGATCTGCGTTATGTCGGCGGAGGTCAGTTCGGGCATTTCGCTTGTTTGTTTCGTCGGATTTAGTTCACGCCATTTGTATGCGGCGGCCTTGCGATAATACGAAAAGGGGATGGAGATAGAGACGGAAACTCGCGTGGTTTGGTGCCCGACGATTTCTGTTTTTTTGAGTGTATTCCCCGTCACACTTTTTTCGCTTTCAAATTGCTCCTTGGATTCCATGTTCTGGTCTGGGTTGCTGAGCGACTGAGCCGTATTGGCTTTGACGTTGGGATCGGTACCTGGTCTGCCGCCCTGTTGCACTCGCTGGGACTTGGAATCTTTTTTGCTTGTTGCCGATTGTATTTTTGTCGGCTTCTCGTTGAAGCTAAGAGTCTCGGTTTCCTCGCTCGCCATCGGATCAAGCTCAACGTTGACATCCAATCGAACATTGCCGTAATCCGTCAATAGTCGCTCCGCTCTCAAGCGGTATTCCTGCTCTAGTTGACGCTTTAGTTGATAGTATTTGGATTGTTGCATCGACGCAGGATCGTCGCTAGCGATCATAGTCTCGCCGTTGCAATAGAGCGCAATGTCGGACTGTTTTAAACCAGCAAAGGACTTCTCAACGAAACTAATGATGGCGCGGCGGCGATCGCCGCTCAGCTCCTTGCTGCCTTTGGTCTGAATTGCAACGCTGGCGGTTTGCTTTCGGTCGCCAGAGAAACCAGCTCGTTTTTCGTCGTAGGTTATGTATGCATCTTGAATGAGAGGATCCATACTTTTGATCGCATTCGAAAGATCCCTTAGCTTTCCGGATAAAAGCTTGGCTTGCGTAGTCTGCGTGTTGTCCAACATACTACCGCTGTTGAGTGCCTTTTCCACCGCGTTCCCCATGCCGTCGGGAATGGCTTTTCCCTCTGAGATGGCTTTGTAGTAAACATCGCTCGATGCCTTGGGAACACGAATCCGATTGCCGATGCGTTCGAAACCACGCAACCCAGAGTTCCCAAGTGCAAACTCGATCTTATCCAGTGCCTCATCGCTCAGTGGCTTGCCATCCAATAGGTAAACCATCGAACCACTGCTTGAAACCGAGCCCTGGATCAAGAAAACCGAACTTACGCCGATTCCAATCGTGAGTAGAACCGCCATCAACTTGGATTGTGGAGTCATGCCGTCATAGAGTGACTGCATCTGCTTCATGAATTGATTGAACTGATTCATAAGTTGCTATTCCCGTGAAACCTACTAGACGTGAATCGAATTGAGCTCTTGATAAGCGTCCATCAGTTTGTTTCGAATCTGCACAAGCAATCGAAAGGACATGTCAGCCTTTTGCATACTCGTGAAGACTTCAGCTTGATTGACATCGCCGCCAGTCAACAGTTGCTCCATTTGCCCGTCTGCCGACATCTGCATGTTGTTTACCTTGGCCACGCCATTGACCAGCATATCGGAGAACGGGTTACCCGATACGACGTTGGACGCCGCCCCCGAAGCTGCACCATCCGATTTGAGGTTTGCACGTTGCAGAAAGCGTGAGGCTTTTTCTGCGTGCTGTGCTAACAAGGATTCGGAACGGATTTGCATAGAAATTTATTCTGTAGCACGATTTATGGAGGGTGGAATATCGAGTTCGTTTGCTTTCCATCCGGCGTAAATCCAGCGGAATTGAACTAAGCCAAAATGCTTAAGGTCTGCCTCGACATTCCCTTGGTGACTTCCATCACGCCAATGTTAGCTTCATAGGATCGGGAAGCTTCCAAAGCATCGACAAACTGCTCATTCATGTCGATGTTCGGATACGCAACATGCCCTTTCCATTTCCCCTCGGTGATCGCCAGCGGATGATCTGGCTGCCAGCGATGCAATGGTTCAGACTCGTCTATCTCGACCTTTGCAATTTTTACCCCTGCGGCCCCGCCCTCAGCCTGCTCCTCACCTGTTTCCAACACAACGAAACGAGGTTGGTACGGCTTGTTTTCGCCGGCCTCGTTTTTCAAGGTCGACATGTTGGCAATATTGCCGGAGATCGTGTTGAGCCGAACTCGCTGCGCCACCAGGGCGCTCGTGCTAATGTCCATTGCAGAAATCATAGTAGATCACCTCCTGCGATCACTGTTTTTCGAAACAAGACGTTTCCACATTGGTAGGCTTTAGCAAATCCGATGATTTAGGCCAAGATCTATCGAAAAGATTTCTGGCAGCTGCCTGCTACTTCAACGGCTGTGTCGCCTCGGACTTCGCTGGCTCAGTCGGCGTCAAAAAGAGAGAGTGGATAGCCAGCATGATGGCGCCCACAACCAAGAGCGAATCAGCAATATTGAAGTTGGGCCAAATGTAATCCTCGTATCGGAACAGGATCCAGTCGCGAACTCCTCCCCGTAACTTGCCGGGTAGTGTTGGAATTCCAAGCCGATCGTAGAGGTTTCCAAGAATTCCACCCGTAACCAAACCCATTGCAACCAACATCCATTTGGACTTGGCTGCCTGGAAAACGAATAACCAAACGCATATCCCCACCAATGCTACGATCGATAGCAAAGCAAAAAACCAACCTTGGCCTTGTCCCATGCCAAATAAGGCCCCTTGATTCACCGCCGTTTCAATGCCTACATATGGTTCAATGAACCACCAGGGGGGCAGTTGGCCAGGTAAGCCACGCCATTTGAAAACCCACTCTTTCGTAAGTAAATCCACAGCGCCACCGGCGATCATCAATAGACTAAATACGACATATCGACTCTTGGGTATCAAGTAACTTGGTTGTGCGACAACGGTGGAGTTGGGATCGGCCATGTAAGTCGAAAGTGCAAAAAAGGTGGGAAGAGTTCATACAGGAATTTTGGCTTGTGTTCCTGAAACACACGTTTGCGAGGTAAACTATACAGATTCCGTAACCTGGGAAGAATATCGATTGCTGACCTTGCGGGATATTCCAGAAATGAGGAGTCTCGCAGTTATCAACTGCCGATTTCTTATTGCAGCATTGAACCACGACCCAAGCCCCTAGCCGCCCCAATCCACCATGGCAGTCGCTCCCGCTCTCATCCCAACCGGAATCCAATCGGATCTGGCCTACCAAAAATGCATCAATGTTGATTGCGGCTCAACCTATGGGACCAACGAAGTCTTGACGAGTTGCCAAAAATGCGGCGATCTCTTGGATATTGCCTACAACTGGGATCGCATCCAAGTCCCGAAACGCATGAGCGACTTCGAAAAAATGTGGACTCGACGCCATGAACCGTTACGGTTCAGTGGCGTTTGGCGATTTCATGAACTGCTCCAGTTCGCACCCGCCGAACGTGTGATCACGGTTGGTGAGGGTCAAACACTCTTGCAACAAGCCAACTCGGTGGCGCGTTATGTTGGTATCCGTCAGGGCCAGCTATATCTTCAATACGAAGGCATGAACCCATCCGGCTCCTTCAAAGACAATGGCATGAGCGCCGCATTTACTCATGCGCATATGGTTGGAGCCAAACGAGCCGCATGTGCATCGACGGGAAACACCAGTGCATCGCTCGCCATGTACTGCTCCGTTACACAACTCATGAAGGCCGTTATCTTCATTGGTTCTGGCAAAATCTCGTACGGAAAACTCTCGCAGGCACTTGAATACGGAGCGCTCACTGTACAAATCTCGGGCGACTTCGATGATGCGATGGCCAGAGTTAAGGAAGTCTCGAAGGAATTAGGCATCTATCTAGTAAACAGCATTAACCCGTTTCGTCTCGAAGGCCAGAAAACGATCATGTATCGGGTCCTGGAGTCACTTCGCTGGGAAGTTCCGGATTGGATCATCGTCCCAGGTGGCAACTTGGGAAACAGCAGTGCCTTCGGTAAGGCTTTTACGGAGATGAAGGAACTGGGCTTGATCGATCGCATTCCGCGATTGGCCGTAATCAACGCGGCTGGCGCTGATACGCTCGATGTCGTCTACAACCAACGCAACCTACGATGGAGTCGCGGTCGCCCCCGAATGGAGATTGCGTGTTGGTACTACGATGAGATGGACAAAGCCAAACACAAAGCGGATACCATCGCAAGCGCTATCGAAATCAATCGCCCAGTGAATTTGAAGAAATGCTTGCGCGCTCTAGAAGTTTGCGACGGAGTGGTTCGCAAAGTAACCGACCAGGAAATCCTCGACGCCAAGGCTCAAGTGGGAGCTGGCGGAATCGGATGCGAACCTGCCAGTGCCGCCAGCGTGGCGGGTGCCAAGCTGCTTCGACAACAAGGTGTCATCGGAATGGATGATCGAGTGGTTTGTATTCTAACTGGCCACCAACTCAAGGATCCAACAGCAACAGTTGCTTACCACACAACCGATCAGGACAAGTTCAACGAAGTGCTCGGAAGCCGCGGCGTATCGCGAGCCTCCTTTGCCAACCGAGCGATTGCCGTTCCCAACGACATGGAAGCAATCGTCCGAGCCATCCAGCTCTATTCCTAAGCCGTACCATATTGGCACGACTCTTTCGCTGGAGCGAAGGGAAACAAAGTCGCCAAGCGATCGGAACACAGGCAGAAACTAACTGCGCTGGATCATTTGAGCAATCAATCGGTCCCGTAGCACCACGCCAACCAACTGTCCCGATGCATTAACAATACGCCCAAGTTTAGTATCCTGCGACACCATTTTGTTTAGAACGGCGATCTGTCCAACGTCCTCTTCGAAGCTTGAAACCGCTTTGAGCTTTGGACGATCCTCAGCATAGAGCAAATCGGTCGCCTCGTAATAACCGACCAATCGCTTGTCCCGCGAATGCAGCACGGGCAAAATCTGCTGGTTCGATTTGAGCATAATCTGTCGCGCTTCTTCGATCGGAAGATCCAACGGTACCGATTTCAGACCTCGTAGCGGCATGCAGTACCTCGAAATCGGATCGTTTCCGTAAGCGAACATGTTTTGCACCAAATCGCGTTGCACGGGCTCGAGCAAGCCCGCTTGTTCTCCTTCCTCGAGAACCTGGCGAAGTTCACGGCGAGCTAGGGCTGGTCGTATCTTGAGCGGCTCCTCGCCAAGCACACGTTGTAGCCAGCGACTTAGAAAATACAGCACCCACGTTAACGGCAACGCCAGGACCGTTAGCAAAAATAGCGGCCACCCCGCAAATCGAAGCAGTCTGTTCGGCATTTGGTGGAACAGGCTCTTTGGCAACAGCTCACAAAAAATGAACAGGACTGGGGTGGTCAAAAGGCTCACGAAAATGTTGATTCGAGCGTCGTCATAACCAAACAACTCGATCACAAACCACGCGACCCCAACCGGTACCGCGTAGTTTGCAAAAGTATTGCCGACCAGTAGCGTCGAAACAAAAAGACCTGGATGATTCGTCAGCCACAACAACCCTCGAGCCACCCGTGATCCATCCACGGCATCCAAAACCAACCGCACACGAGGAACGCGATAGAGACCCGTCTCCACACCGCTGCAAAACGCGCTCAAGAGACCGGCCCCTGAAAATAAAAGTATCGCGAAAATCATTCGATTCCTCCCGATTCGTCATCCGAAATGTCGATTTCCGAGGACGTAATTTGGACGTACATTTCACCGCGACGTGGAACGTCGGTGACCTGCAATTGGAACGTGCCCCATGCAATACGGTCCCCAACTTGTGCGAGTCGCCGCAATTGACTTTGCAACACGCCAGCGATAGTGGCATCGCGAGTCTCAGGTAGCTTAATACTGAGTGAGCGTTCCAATTGTTTGATGCGGGTCGAGCCAGTCACTTCCCACTTTGCTTCGCCTGTTTTTGCAAACAGCGGGCGTCCCATTGTGTTGATGGCTGCGGAGGGACTGGCAAAAATCGCTTCGATAATATCCTCGAAAAATAACACGCCGATGGTATCGCCACGCTCATTCACTACCACCGCCACCTTGAGATCTAGCGTCAGTAGCTGCTGCATGACATTGGCTAGATTAGCGCACCAAGGAACATAAAAGGCAGGCTGTACTGTTGGCGCAGTTCGCCGCCCGATCGCTTGTCGGATGTGTTCGATAGTTGTCGTGGCAGTCACCTCATTGTCTGTCGGGGACAGGATCAAAGCGATCCTTCGCTTGCTTTCATCTGCCCCTTCTGTCTCTTGGTCATTGATCCATTCCTCTAATCGTTCCCGCGACGCAGGCAAAGCCAGAGATGAAAATTGGCTCTTAGGATGCATCCACTCTTGCGCCTGAATATTAGAAAGTTGTAGTGTGTTTTGTAGGATCCCCTTTTCCAAATCAATCATTTTGGAATCGGTCTCGCTCAGTTCAATCGCTCTTTCCAGGTCGGACGTTTCGAGAACAGATTCAGGGACTAACCCTGGCCATATCAAGCGGCGACAGATGTCGTTGACCGCATGCATGGCCTTGCCAAGCGGCAGTACGACTCGCATGATTCCCAACATGGGCAACGCCACGAACCGGCTGATCTTCAACGGAGCCAACACGCCAACGCTCTTTGGCAAAAGCTCCCCGAAAAGAATCACGCTGGTAACGGTTAGAAAGGCAAACAAAAAGGACCAGCCCGAACCGATGTCGGGACCGCTCAAGGACGTTGACAGTACATTTGCGCAAGCGAAAAAAGTAATGTTGATCGCGAGATTGCACAAAAGAATGCACGTTAACAAATGCGATGCGTTATGGAGCAATTGGTGGATCGCTCGATCAGACCTTCGGCCAGAATCTAGCTTTAACCTCTGCGCTGGTGTGAGCGAAAACAACGCGGCTTCACTGGCAGAAAAAAGCGCCGACAAAAAGAGCATTCCGACGAGTGCCGCAGGCACCAAAAGCCAAGCGATCGAGCTTATCTCAGTAGCAGCGGGATCTGTCGGCAAACCACAAACTCCTTCCTCAACATCGACTAAATGGCATCGGGATAAATGTCATTCTTCGTCGGCAGTTCTGGACCGCTCAAATGCAAAATCAAACTCGCTCAACGCAGGTATCATCATAGCAGCCGTTGCAAACGCATAGGAAAGTGAGACAACACTAAACACCGCCAATTCCTGATCGCGAAGAATAAAGCTGGTGATTGCAAAAAACGTCAGGAAAGGAAGCAGGAATGAGCTGATCGTAATCGCGGGAGAAGGGTTACGGCTACCCAAGGCAACATACAGGCCAATGCCACCCCCCAGGATGATAAATAAGAACGGAGCCAGCTGC
The DNA here is from genome assembly GCA_031368325.1 of Pirellula sp. Classification (GTDB taxonomy): domain Bacteria; phylum Planctomycetota; class Planctomycetia; order Pirellulales; family Pirellulaceae; genus JBKCUI01. The sequence goes on along the minus strand of JANMNR010000491.1, from coordinate 533 downwards.
CGCCCAAACGATCCGCGAAACATCAGCATGATGAGCATGCAAGTTGCAACACCCAAGAACAAAAAGAATACGGTTCCGAGACTTGTTCCGATGGCTGCTCGACTTTGAGCGTAAATCATTCCGCAATGAATACCCAACATGGCAACAAACATGTCCATCACCAGGAGAGTGATCGCAGTGAACACCAGGTTCTCCGTCGTTAGCGCGGATTGCGCCCAAAGGTAGACGCACAGCAATAGCGGGGCAACGACCATCTCTTTTGTGACGTAGAGAACCCCGAATATCTTGCCAAAAAGAAATTCACGTGGAGAAATTTCAGTTACCAATAGCAAGTCCAGAGCGCCACCATCACGCTCATTGGTAACGGAATTAACAGCCAGAGCATTAATGACGATCAAGGACAAAACGAAAAACGGAGCAAGCAATGATACAGTCGTTGTTAAAAGCTCGTCTTGATAGCTTGTCTCTTGGAGTGCCAATCCACTCACCAAAAATTGGCGAAAACCGAAAGCCACCATAAGTCCGAACGCCAA
>JANMNR010000480.1:0-7438 GCA_031368325.1 Pirellula sp. | reverse complement strand
GTCGGCGGTGAGGTGGGCGGTCGGTATCGCATTTGCGATCGGGTGTGCAGCGTTAAGTGTGTGGTACTCCGGGACGTCAAATCAAGGACCAGAAACGGATTATAAAGAGACCGTTCGGTTTGATGCCTATTTCTCTACATTGGTCGCGAACGTGATCGTTCCGTTGGTACTTTTGGGGGTGATTGTCGTGGCTGGAACCACACAGCACTTTTCTCCTGACGGTTGGGACGTGGCTGTGTGGATTGGAGCTGGGGTCTTGGCAATGGGCGGATTTGTCATGTTTTGGATCACGAGCCCATTCGGAATCAAAACGCGAAGCACAAACTATGGTATCGCCAGTTCGATTGTTTTGATTGCTCCACTTATAGCATGGTTCGTTTTGCAGATCGTATTGGTTTTGCTTTCACATCCGCTGACGGGGCCGAATGGAAATAGCCTGTTCGCCCGAATGGGATTAGCGATATCGTATACCGTTCCGATCTTGATTTTTTCTGTCGGACTTGTTGCAAGCTCCATCGTGCGTCGAAGTCCCGCCATCGCGTTTGCGGCATGTTTGGTATTGCTCCTTTCTGGATTGGCCGGCACCATGTTGACGTTGAAATCCGAGGGGCTTAAACCAGCTGCATGGGTCGGACTGTTGGCAACATTGACAACAATCAGCGGAATCTTTGCACTGATTTGGGATTGGTATACTCGGACCAAATTGCAAGGTTGGATCACTAGTGGTCAACTCGATACTGTGTTGGAATCGAATCGAGCGTATTGGAAAAGTACGATACGGCAAATTGCGATCGGCTTCTTAGCGACGAGCGTTTGCTTGACGGCCATTTTATTGTTGTTGAGTGGAAACCTTCTGAATCGACTTGAGCAATTCACGTTGGTCGCAATCGTATCAGCGGGAGTTGCTTTTGCTGCAAACTGGTATGCAACGAAAGTGGCCGTTTGGCATTGGTGGCTGGTTGCGGTTGCATTTCTTGCTGCTGGCTGTGTAGCTGGTTTTGCTGGTAACGCTTTGCTTTCAATCGTATTGCCCTGTACCGTTCTTCTCGTGTGCTCGGCCGTATTAACTTGGCTCTTCGCGAAACGGTTGGCGAGCGTCGGGGAACGCGCTGCAATGGCCCTTCCGTTGATTCAAAGCTTTCTCCTGGCTTTCCGGTTACTACCGATAGGTGGGGCAGAACGCATTGCTGCCGGGTTGATTTTGGTTGTCGCGGTGATTTCACTGATTGTTTCGTGGCGATCGACGCGCTTTGGTTTTAGCGTCGGTGCGATTTTAGCTGCTCAGATCGCAGCATTAGTTTATTCGTCATCAAACTGGGGTTCGACAAATGCGTTCGAGAACGTGACGTGTACGCTGTTGCTACAAATTACAACGGCACTGGTCATGAGTTTCTTTTGCTCGGTGGTAGGTTTTGGGCAGCACGTGCGTTTCTTGCACGGTGCGGCTGTCTGCGTGTTGTGGCTGATGAGTTTCCTTTGGTATTTCGTCAGTCTCAACGCGACCATCGATCCGTTCTCGCCTACTTACCTCTCGATCGCGATTGCGGCTAGCTTGCTTTGCAGCATCACCCAGTATTGGTATCGAACGACCAGCAGCACGGATTTTCTGGTGTACTTGAGTGGACTTTGTGCAGTCGTTCTGTTCTTTCAATTGGTACATGCGGGCCCGAAGGAACTCCAATGGATTTCAACGTTGGTGTTCGCTGCCTATTGCTTAGCCAGCAGTTATGCATGGCGAGGTAGCAATCGAATTCGAATCGCAGTCAATCGATTGAATGTGTTTCCAACTCTCGAGGCCCGCCTGGTTTCTACCGTCGTTGTTTTGGCGAATTCGTTGCTTGCATTTGGAGTCGTCGGATTGGGGCTTGCGGCTCAATTCTTGTGCGATTCGCAACCGCTTCGGCTCGCGTCGTCTCAAGCAATCATGGCGGTTGCTTTTGCGGTTGGCCTGCTCGCGCGTTACACGGAATTGGCAATTCCAAATGAGATGTCCACTCAGCCCGATGAAGGCTCTCGAATATTGCGATTCACGGCGTTGACGTTTGGTGTGTGTGCAGCAGTTGCGTTGGTATGGCATTTCGATTCGATCGAAGTTATCCGTGCGCTCAATCGTTTGTCGTACGCCAGCGTAGCAATGTCGCTGATGGGCATAGTCTATGGCTATGGGCTGATCAAGTGGATTGGGCTGTCGCAACGTTGGTGCTCAGCGGCAATTTCCGTAATGCCCTACTTAGTCGGAGCGACGACTTGCACGGTCGGCTGGGTGTTGATAGAAGAGTTGGTGCTGGGATACGAGGGCTTGTACGAAAAAATGTCGTTCGCAGCCATCGTCTGTATTGGCGTTTCGTTAATGGCATCGACTGCGGCAAGTTTGGCTGCGGCGTTGATTTCGGGGAGAGATCCATTTGGCCTCTCCGAACGCGGGCGGACGGTCTACGTTTATGTGAGCGAAGCGTTTTTGGTTCTGTTGGTCATGCATTTCCGTTTGACGATGCCTTGGCTATTTGGCGGATGGGTTCAAGCGGTATGGCCCCTCTTGATCGTCGCGTTGGCCTTTGCCGGTTTGGGAGCTGCGGAATGGGCGAAACGCAATAAACGCCAAGTGCTGGCAGATCCTCTTGAACGGACCGGTATGATTTTGCCGGTATTGCCACTGTTGACGCATTGGATTGTTCCGTCGCAAATCGACTATGGAGTTTCGTTGATTTGTGCTTCGGTCGCGTATGCCTCGTTTGGGTATCTTCGAAGATCCATTTTGTATTGGGGGGCAAGCGTTATCACAGGGAACGCCGCTCTGTGGTACGGACTTCATCAAACAGATTTTCGATTTATCGATCATCCGCAATTGTGGGTGATTCCGCCGGCGCTGAGTCTGCTAGTGATCCTGCAAATTCTACGGGAACGGATCCCGAAGGGGCAACTTGCTGCTGGCAGGTACATCGCAACAGGTAGCATTTACGTGGCATCCACCACGGAGATTTTTCTTCAAGGAATCGCGGAAGCACCTTGGCTGCCCATTGTTCTGGCTGGGTTATCGGTCTTCGGCATTATTGCCGGGATTGCACTGCGCATTCGCGCAATGCTGTGGCTGGGGACGATGTTTTTGTGTGTGGCGATGTTTACCGTGGTCTGGTACGCGGCAGTCGACTTGGCACAAACGTGGGTTTGGTACGTGAGCGGAATTGTCATGGGAATTTTAATCCTCACGATGTTTGCCCTATTCGAAAAGCGCAAAGAACAACTGAAGGGGTTGGTATCAACCCTGCAGACATGGGATAACTAGTGCGAACCAGTGCCTTACGCAGCAATCAACTGTTTTGTAGTTGCATGGCCTGCTATGTGCGGGCCATTGGCATGACGACATAGGTGTAACCATCGTCGGTTGAGAACAAAGCCGGCTCCGCATTGCTACGCACCTCGATGGCAAAATTCTTTTCCAGGTCGAGCGCCTTAAAGAAGTCGAGTACGAACCGATAATCCATCGTGATTCTTACTTCTTCGCCTGTGTAAGCAATTGGCATCTCTATTCGAGACTGACCAATGTCCGCGGTGCGGGCCGCTACGACAAGTGTTCCATTTCCGAATACAAACTCAACCCCACGACTTTCTGGATCTGCCACAATGGACGCTTGTCGAATCGCTGTAAGGAACGGCCCAACCATTCCATCAATGCGCGTTTTGCCCTCGCGGCTCGGGATTACTTGACGCCAATTCGGATACCTTCCGTCAACTAGTCGCGAATAAATGGTGCATCGGTTTGTTCGAATTAGGATGTCGTTGCTTCGAGCGGCCACATGCACCATATCGTCTTTTTCGCTGATCGAGCGATCCATGAGGGTCAGCGTTTTGGTGGGAACAATGGTCGACATTCCCGAGTTCTTGAAGCCGCCTATCGAGGTTCCCACACCGTGCATGCACGCCAGTCTGCGACCGTCTGTTGCAACAGTCGTGATTTGTGTCCCATCCATCTCAAACAAAACGCCGCCAAGTTGGTAACGGGTGCTTTCGTTGTCCGTCGCAAAAATGGTCCGCTTAACTAGTTCCTTGAACAGACGAGCGGGGAGTTCGAAATAGCTGTCCTCCGCAAACTCAACGACACTCGGGAATTCGTCAGGGTTAGCTCTGGGCAAATGAAACTCTGAATGACTTCCAGCAAAGTCGAGCGAGTTTTCGGTGGATTCGATAGTGAGCAATTCGTCGCTTGCCTCTCGCAGAATATTTCCAACGCGCTGCACGTTGAGGAGCGCTCTCCCCGGCGCCAAAACCTGAACATCTTCTACTTCGAGCCGAATTCCGGCCTCAAGATCGGTTGCCATCAAAACAACGCGACCTTCCATGGCATCGATTTTGATGTTGTTTAGCACTTCCTTTGGGCTGCGAGTCGGTGCGATTCCAGCAGCGATTTGAAATGCGGCCAGCAATTTCTCCCGGTTACAAACTATCTTCATTTGGCAATGCTCGGTACTTGTGTTCTCTTGGAATACTGGTTCTGTTTTTGAACTCAATGTTGTAACGTGCGGCAGCCAAAAACTGTAGTGGGCAAGGTAGAACTCAAGTTACCGCGTTTCTTTGACACTACCCTCGGAGCCGTGACCCATAATGCAATCTAAAGCGGTAGTGTTGTGCTCAAATTATCGGGAAATCCGCAGGGTAATCCAGGGGATTGGCCTTTCTTCGCGGCTACGCATCAATCCACCGAGAGCATTTCCCGGAAATGGCTCCGTCGAGTCTCTATGTCCGAAAGTTGGATTTGCTGGAGTCCATCGAGCGAAAAACCCCCGACGGTAAAGCTTGCAACCACGGTTCCATACTGGATTGCCTTGACCATGGTCGCGGGATCGATGGCCGGCCGGCTAACGAGATACCCAATCATTCCGCCGGCGAAGCTATCGCCAGCACCGGTTGGATCGACGATTTTTTCCGTGGGATATGCCGGGCATGGAATCACGGACTGTTCGGAAAAGAACAAACAACCGTGTTCTCCCTTCTTTACAATCACCATGCGTGGGCCCATGGCCTGTATCTTTTTGCCTGCAAGCACCAGGTTTTGGACGCCCGTAAACTGACGGACTTCGGATTCGTTAATCAATAGGCAATCCACCTGCTGGAGCAATAAGCGAAGTTCCGTTTGAGATTTTTCGATCCACATATCGACCGTATCCGCAACGACAAACTCTGGTTTGCGGCACTGGGAGAGCGTTTTTCGCTGGACAATGGGCGAGGCCGCCCCCAAAAAGACGAATCGACTATCTCGAAATTGGGTCGGGACCTCGGGTGTGATCTGGTCGAATCCCTGTACTTCGCAGGCAAGCGTCGCTCGGTCTTGCAGGTCCAAAGAGTAACGGCCATGCCAAAAATAGGTGTTTCTGTCGGGGTCACGGACCAACCCTGTAAGGTCGATTCCACGTTCGGCAAGCAATTGAGAGTAGCTCTCGGGCCAGTCTTTGCCTACGATGCCTACCAATCGCACGGGTGCAAAGAAACTCGCGGCATACGAAAAGTAAGTTGCACTTCCACCTAGAATTCGATGCCGAATATCGGTGGGAGTCTCGATGGAATCGAATGCGATGGTACCTATCGCCAGAAGTGACATACACCGTCAATTCGCACCCTTAGGGTGCATTGTGAGAAGCTTGAATAACAATGCTACAGCAGCCTGAACAATTTAGACCGCCATGGTACCTGCGAAATGGACATATTCAAACCATCCTTACGGGTTTTTACAAACCCAAGCCGCCGCTGCCACCATCCATAGAACATCATATTCCGATGGGCGATCACGGCACGAGTTTGGTTTACGAGAATTCTCCAAGTCGCCCGGCCATAGAGCACAAGGAAGAAGCTGTCCTGTTGTTGCACGGTCTTGGTTCTTCGCATGCAGGAACCTACATGACCACCACTGCGCAATTGCTACTCGCCAGTGGGGTTCGGGTGTTTCGTGCGGATTTGCCAGGGGCAGGTCCTTCAGGGCGTTTTACACCGCTTCCACCGCACGGAGCGTGCTTTGATGAGGTCTGGGGGATGCTAACCCACCTGAGAGACAAGCTTGGCATTCGCCGGTGGCGGATCTCCGGTGTATCGCTTGGTGGAAACATCCTATTGAAAATGCTTTCTGCCAAGCAGGTCCAAATTGACAATGGCGGAGGAGATCGAGACCTAACGATCTTGAAAGCGGTGGCTGTTGCTCCGCCGATTCGCCTATCGGACTGTTCGACTCACATGGAGCAGGGCGTATACAAGCTCTACGCGAATTACTTCATGCGATCGCTTCGCAAACAGACGCGGTCTCGCGCGGTAATATGGCCGAAATGGGCCGAGCAGCAGAAGTTCGCCTCGTTTGAGACCATTCGGAAATTCGATGAGACTGTGACAGCACCGTTGGCTGGATTTCGCGATGCCGAGGAGTACTATAGCGCCGGCTCGTCGGCTGCTTGGCTCGATCAGATCCACGTACCGACGACGATACTGATCGACAAACATGATCCCATAGTTCCTGCCTGGATGTTTGATAACGCGGTCTTGTCCAAAAGCACCGTACTACGCAAAACGGAATTCGGAGGGCACGTCGGGTACATGCATTACGCGCATGAGGCGAGTTGTTTGAACCATCAGCCAGCCAAGAAAAAACTTCATCGCTGGGCAGATCCTTGGATAGTGCAAGAGCTGGGTTTCAAGCTGCGACGCGATTGAACCACAGAACCACTCCAACGCTTTGAGGCTTTAGCAAAACAAAAAACCCTCGACAACAGTCGAGGGTTTCTCTTTTGCACAATCTCACCAAGAAGGTGTCTTAGTACATGTCGTAGTCGCCGCCGTGGCCGCCAGCAGGTTTCTTGCCGAGGTCGTGCTTTGGCTTCTCAGCGATCAGTGCATCGCTGGTCAAAAGCAGTGTAGCTACCGAAGCAGCGTTGCTCAAAGCCGTGCGCGTGACCTTGGTTGGGTCGATGACGCCTGCCTTGACCAAGTCTTCGTAGACATTGGTGAGTGCATTGTAACCGTTGTTACCCTTGGCATCAGCGACCTTGGAGCAAACGATTCCGCCGTCTTGGCCGGCGTTGGCTGCAATCATCGTCAGTGGTGCGCGGCAAGCACGCAACACGATGTTGTAACCGGTGACTTCGTCTGTCGTAAGCGTTTCAGCAGGAGTAACTTGTGTCGATGCACGGAGAAGAGCAACTCCACCACCTGGTAGAATGCCTTCTTCGATCGCAGCGCGGGTCGCATGCAAAGCATCTTCAACGCGAGCTTTCTTTTCTTTCATTTCGCTTTCGGTTGCAGCACCAACGTTGACTTTGGCTACACCACCGGCGAGCTTTGCCAAACGTTCTTCGAGCTTTTCACGATCGTAATCGCTGGAGGTGTTCTCGATTTCGCGTCGGATCTGGTCGATTCGGGATTTAATGTCGCTGGCTTTTCCGCCACCTTCGATGATGGTGGT
>JANMNR010000478.1:0-2837 GCA_031368325.1 Pirellula sp. | reverse complement strand
GATTTCGTTTAGCTTTGTAGCATTGACCTGCTCGTCCGGAGTGAGCGCTCGCTCGCTTGGCGACTCAGATTCAAAGCTGGTTATTCGCGTCGCTTGCCATTGACCACCCTGAGTCGCAAACGTCACATCAGCCTCGTACTTACGGTCCAATGCCAGTCCCTGTTGAACCTGGATAATCTGGTAGTCCCGTATACCCAAAGTCTCAATATCGTTGCTGCTCAACTTGAGCAAGTCGGGTTCAATCCACTGTTTGAAATCGGTGCTCAGAGGTGTGGTATCCAATTCCACAACATAGACCACATCTTCCTTGGGGACTCGGACGTAACGCTTTTTCTTGTCGACTTCCTTGCCGATGATAATATCGGCAAGCATGTCTCCTTTTTCGTCCCGCATCTGAACGAGCATTCCAACACCCTCGCCACCCTTGTCCGCACTCTGCTTGCTTGGTTCCACCACTCCGAAAAGCACTTGTTCCGTTTGCTTTTGCGTTGCGATGCCCAATACTTTCAAGCCAACGAACAAATTTGCGGCATCGCTCATCTGCTTGCCAGCGTCTGCCGGGTAGCTTTCATGAGATGGAATCGTCCAAACCCCAGACTTGCGGTCGCGTGCGACCTCAAAATCCAGGTAGTCCACCTTTTGAGGATCATAACGTAGGATCTTCAACGAAGCTGCCGCGAGCGGATCAGTGAACTTCGCAAAGAGCGGCTTATCGATCATCTCAGTGATCGGCGTGTTTACGACTCTGCCATTGGACGTAACAATCGCCAAGAGTGCAACGATGCCAACCACGGCTGCCAATGACCCGGTTTTGGTTCCCTCTGTCACTTTTCAATCTCTCCAGTATACGCTTAGTGCTGTTTGCTTGATTTAGTTGAACGGTATTGCTGTGCTTGGGACTATCGCAATCGAGACTTGGAAATCCCTTCGCGCTCTCGAAGCCGACGCGAAACCATAACGACGATACCGACTACGAGTGGTGGAATCGGCGGAATGAATACGGCGAGCAACTTGTAGTAGAGCTGAATCTTGCCGATGGAGTCGTCTGATTGACGTCTCGCTTCGCGAATCCCTTGGTCTCGAGTTCGTTCCAAACGGTCTTTCTCAACCTTGAACTTCTTTGCCATTTGAGCTTTTTTGATCTGGTCGATCTGCGCCTTTTCCTGCAGCTTCTTAAAGGTCTCTTGGTCGATGGAGTTTGTGTTTTGTAACTTCTCAATCTCTTCTTTGAGGCCGCGCTCGGAAGCCGCTATCTCATCTTCGACATTGGCCACTGCCTTGGTGTATTCGCTCTGATATTCTGTTTGCTTAGCAACCTCTTCCTGGCGAGCACTATCTGCCTTTTGCTCGACGAGCTTTAACGTGCTGTATGTTGGAACGTGCCGTCGCACTTGAGGATAGCGGGTCTCGCCAACCAAAACGTCAATCGTATTCAAAATGAAGGTGATGTTTTGGAATTGAAAATTGATTTCCTCCATCATCGCCTTCTTGTTTCGAATGTTCACGAAGACTTCGGACATGCAGTCGATATCGGTAACATACACGGCTCTGATCGGTCGCTTGGAGGTTGCACCTTCCTTCGCTTCCTCACCCTCGAGCAAAGCGGCTAGGATCTGTTCACCTTGCGGCTTGCCACGCCTAATGGCCAGTTCCGTCGCGCGACTCAAACCTGAGCGTTGAATGCTGTCGATATCGGACTTTCGCATGTTTCCAGCAACCTGCCCGGTCTTTACCAGCGACGAAAACTTCACTGCGGATTCCTTGGCGGGCTGGACCACACCAGCGTAAAGGAACATGATTTCCTTCAAGCCTTTTGTGATTTCGCTATTCTTGGTCAGTGCGTCGTCTGCATAAGGAGCCGATTGACTTGCAAAAATCCATAGGTCTGTGGCTTGAGATGTTTGCGCCAAGATTGGGTAAGGATTGTATTCTTGCCAGCAAAGATCTGGTGAGAAACCACCTTGCGGGCCAAGCTGCCCTGGAACGTCGATGCCCAAGGCTCGCCAAAGTGGACGGATGTCTCCTTTGGGTTGTGGGCCACCACCGCCCATCATGCCCATCATTCCACCGCCGGCTTGTTTCGGATCACCAGTGCCTGGGATGCCACCTTCAAAGGCAACGATAACGGGATCTTCGAAGATCGCCGTCGGGACGCCAGCTGTCACGGCCGCAGTGAAATTGATCATCTCCTCTGGACCAAGCGATGACGGTTGCACCGCTAGCAGAACATCGTACTTTTCTGTATCGATTGGCGATGCTGCATTCACCTCGATCACTTCGTATTGCTTGGAGAGCTCTTCCACGATTGGGTGTTGAGGTTGCGACTGAAACGATCGCATGTCCATGCCGCCCATCATTTTGGCGTCTGTCTTTAAGACGCCAAGTTTCTTCCGAGCTGGCTTGGCCACAGTGGTCAACGATCGGACGAGTTCATACTCGACGGGTACACCTGGTTCGAAGAATGGAATAACCACTTTTTGCAAACCGCTTCGGACAGCTGCACCCAATAGAACGGGTTGGTCTGAGTACGTTCCTTTTTCTCGAACACTGATCATTTGTGGAACGATACCGTACTGTTGCTCGGCCATCTTTTCTTCATCGCTCGAAGGTCGTATCGAGTCATAGATCCGAACTTGCATTCCGACGCCCGCATTCTTGGCGGTCGATTCGAATTCTTTCAGGAGCGACACGATTTCGTATTTGATCTTCGCATACTGCTCGGGCACTTCGTCCGAGATATAAGCATCTACGGTGATGTCGCGATCCCGACCAAGGGTGCGAATCATGTCAATGGACACAGGCGACAGTGAACTCACTTGGTTCTCGGTAACGTCCTT
>JANMNR010000443.1:0-12937 GCA_031368325.1 Pirellula sp. | reverse complement strand
TTCACGGCGATGTTCAAAGTTTTTACCGGAGACGGCATCGACTCCGGCCAAGTAAGCGCGACGAATACAACGCTGGACCAAATGGACGATGCAGACGGAACTCGGATCAAACTGTTCAGCACGAGGCGCTCGAGGCATATCGATTCTCCTTTCCGCATCAGGATACCAACAAGCCTGCCCCAATTCAATAGGTGCCAGGCACCTACAAGAGAATATCGAAGCTCTGTTAGCATAATGGGTTTCAAGCAGCAACATGACCGCCTCATTGCCGATCATTCCTTTCGCTTCTTATCCTGATAGAATGCGGCCCTAACAGTACGAACTCGCATGCACGATTTTGACCACTTCCCAAGGACATCCACGGTGCGGCATTGCATTTCACTTGATTCTCTGACCGTGAGTTTCGGTGTCGATGGCTGAGGAAATCTCTCGGATTCAGGCATTACGGGGCGCTTTGTCAGCTGCAGATCGCTCCGCGTACCTTGTCGAATCTCGCGTGATTCGGCGTGTTATCCGTGAGCGTTTCGGTGCTGCCAATATCATGGTCGCGCTGCCTCACACTCAAAGCCAAGTCGTCAACGCCGATCAAGTGCGACGGTTCGCGCATCCAGACGAACTGGGTTTGACCGCCTTTGACGCCTTCGGCGAGCAGTGTCTTTTGATTTGCCAACCCGATAACGGCGAGCTGGATCATTGGCCGTTGCGCGAGCTGAAGCAGTTGGTCTGGCGACGCCTGTTCCATGCCAAAATGGATCAGGAGTTTGGACGCTCAACGCAGCTAGGCCGCCTTGAAATACTGCGACAAAACATTTCCGATTTCGGGCAGGTTGAATTCGATGAAGCCCACTATGTACTCCGTTCCGAATTGAGGTTGATGGCCCCAAACTCGCGTGAGGAGGCATGGCGAGAACTGGCCGCAGTCTATTTCGAGTTCCGTTACTTTGAACCCGACTTGCTCCCAATTTGGTTTCCATCGCTCTGTGAGAATGCGTCGATCGAAAAGATTCTCTCCAATGATCTCGATATCGAACGAATATTCCGAGAGTCTAGACTTGACGGGGCACCTTCACCGGAATTGATCTCCCACGCCGATAGCGACGAGGATCGTCTGGTCACCACTCGTCGAAATTGGTCGCTTGCAACCGGTGTCGCTCAATCAGATCGCGGATACCTGCGTCAATTGCGAAAACGCGATCGAGCCAACGAACGGGGTAATACCGTGTATGCAATTGCATGTGCAATTCGCGCGACCCAACGGGCAAACACTGAAAGCAAACGACTGGCGGCCGAGAAAAAAGCTAGAGACGATGTGCGACGTCTCGTAACCCGATTGCGAAACGCGATCGACTTTGACAAGCATGACAAAGACGAATGGCAAACGGCGCTCTGGGAACTCGCTAAGAATTCAGTCCATGGTTTCTGGAATGCCGAAAAGCGATTGCTTTATGATCTACAACGGGTTTGCCTTGCGCACGAACGTCTAACCTTCAAAGTCGATCTTGTTAAGTGGATTGTCAGTCGGGGAAAGCGACCTTTGCGTCGTCCACTTAACAGCCTTCGCGAGGTCGCGATGGCCAAGCATCTTTCGCGGGCCGCATCCCGCCTAACGCACGTTCGTTTAAGCGGCAATGATCGTAAGCATTTGACGGAACTGATCGAGCATGCAGCGCATCTTTCGGAAACACAAATGCGTGCGAGAATGCGACCTGTGCTGGCTCAAACGCTGATGGCGGTCGACTTGGTTCCAAAAAGTGTACCGGAAAGTGTCGCTTCGGAAAAACTGGTTGAAGAGTCGCTGGATTGCATTGCCGAACGTGGGTACCTGACGATGGGTTATCTTCGAGATGCAATCAGCAGAAACGATTTGAAGCTACCGGATATCCAGGACTTGCGAGAGGTTTGGCATGGCGATCAACTCTTGCGGGCCGATGACCAACTGGATCTAGCTTTGGACGGAGTGTATCGACGGGGAGAATTTTATCTTCGGTGGTTACAAGTCGTAAGTTCCTTTTTCTTCGGAACTCGATTGGGACGATTTGGCACCATGTATTTAATTATTCCGTTTGGCGGAGCGGTCGTCATTGTGGAGGGGACATTGCATGTGGTTCACATGTTCAGTCGCTCAGCCCACGAAGCGGAAACCATCATTTTGAAAGAACGACCATCAGCCATCGACGAAGCGGGCGATACCAACTCAGCCAACGCGGCGACAATGACGACGTTAACGGCAGAGACACCAACGGTCAGTATGGCAGAATCGCAGAACAACCAAGAACCTGAAGATGGCACTGCACTGCTAAAAGATCTTTTACAATTGGACTCGGAGGCGACGATTTCGGTGCCACCGAAAACGCCCGATGAAGCAGCACGGCAGATTTACAATCAACAGACGCCAACGTTTTCCTTGGTGATTATTTTGGGGCTCCTTTTGATGACCCTGATTCATGTCCCGAGATTCCGAAAGTTTTCTTTTGGCTTGATTTCGGTGGTTTGGCAATTCATGCGAACGGTCCTGTTTGAGACACCACTCTTGCTACTGAATTTGCCTATTCTACTCCAAATCTGGTCCTCGAAGCCCTTGGTCTGGCTCTGGCGGTACGTTCTTACCCCCACCTTCTTTGCATTCGCATTGGGACAAGCAATCCCTTGGTTGCTCCTATGGAAGCCGCTTGGATGGTGGTGGATTGTTACGATTGGTCTCTTATCCAGCGTTGCACTGAATACTCGGCTTGGTCGCGATGTTCAGGAGCTAACGCGAGAACGGATCGAGAACGTATTGCATCAGCTACAGGCTCGATTGGTGTTTGCGTTCATAGGATGGGTTGTCGATTTCTTTCGCCTGCTTCTTGGGACACTAGAACGCGTCTTGTACGCTGTCGATGAGTGGCTTCGCTTTCACAGCGACGAGAACTGGCTATCGGTACTTGCTAAGGCGATTCTCGGTGTGATTTGGTCGTTTGTCTCATTCTTGATTCGGATCTATGTGAATCTACTTATCGAGCCCACCTTTCATCCGGTCAAGCACTTTCCGGTTGTAACCGTTGCCCACAAGATTTTCCTCCCTGCTCTCATTATGCTGGAAGGAAACATGGTTCATTTTTTGGGTCAGTATCTTGGTACGCCACTAGCCCGTTCGATCACCTGGTTCAACATGTTGTTCCTACCTGGCTTCTTTGGCTTCGCGGTTTGGGAATTAAAAGAAAACTGGAGACTTTATTTGGCAAATCACCCGGGTCGATTAAAACCGGTACCGGTTGGCAGCCATGGCGAAACAATCGCTCGATTCCTTCGACCTGGCTTTCATTCCGGAACGCTGCCAAAAATCTTTCGCAAGCTTCGTAAATTGGAGCATCGAGACGCGTCGCTCAGTAGGTTTACAAGTCGGCGGTCGGCTCGCGAGCAGCTTCATCATGCCGAAGAGTCGATCCATGCGTTCGTCAATCGGGAACTGATCTCGCTACTGCAGAAGTGCGAACCATGGTCTGGCCAGCCTATTCGATGTGTAAAGGTCGAATCCGCTTCCAATAGTTTTGCGATAGATCTTGAGTACGCGAAATTCATCGAAGCTCCATTGCAGCTTCGTTTGCAGGAGCAGAGCGGTTGGATCTTGGCCAGAGTTTCGCAGGTCGGATGGCTTAACTCCGTCTTATCGGCTCAAAAGAACTCTTTCTTGATGGCGTTGGAGGGGTTCTACAGAAAGTGCGGAATCGACCTTATTCGCGAGCAGCTTGAGGCCAATTTTACCAAGCAGCATCCGTATGACATTGATTCTGTCGGGTTGCTCGTTTGGCCGCGAGCGCGTTTCGACGTTGAAATTACAGCTGAGCTAAAGGGCGAGGGAATGGTCAAGCCGCTTCCGGTGGAACAAGCCGCCGACGCAGGGCTATTCCCCATCGAGCGTGACAAGATCCTTTTTTCAAGCTCACACACCGACTGGAAAGAGTGGGAGCGAATTTGGTCGGAGAATGATTTTACAATGCAGGGTAGCCCGATGAATCTTCGTTATCAGTAGCTTTCGAGGTATCCATGAATCCATCTAGGTCGATTGGCGATGAAGGAGAAAAAAGAAACGAAGTATCGCATTTGATGGATGAGGTTATCGATGAAGTGGTCGATAGGCTTAGCCAAGGAGAGAGCCCAAAACTCGCGGAGTATTTGGCACGCTATCCCGAATGTGCTGTGAATCTCTGCGAGATCTGGCCTGCCCTGATGCTCATCGAGGGGCGGAGATCCAAATCGCAAACGGTGTCCCGACTGACGATGAGAACGTCTGCGATCGAAGTTTCGGAAAAGGATCGCTCCGAACCCAGCGCCGCCGACTTGACTGGTTTCCCCGACTCGCCCAATGAGTCGGCCAGTGACTCGTCGCAATCGGGCGCGTATATTGGCCGTTATGTCATCCTGCGTCGATTGGGACAAGGTGGTTTCGGAACCGTACTCCTTGCACGCGACTCCGAACTTGACCGATTGGTCGCCATCAAGCTACCGCATAGCCGTCGGGCGGCCAATTCCGTAAACAAGTCGATGTTCCTAAGAGAAGCTAAAACGCTCGCGCGACTCGACCACCCGTCCATCGTGCCTATCTACGATTGCGGCATTGTGCCTGACGGACGCTGCTTTGTGGTTTCGAAGTACATTGAAGGGCGCGATATGGCCCGCGTTCTTGCCGACGGACCGTTGAGACCTAGGGAGATTGCCAAATTTCTGTCGACAGTGGCTGAAGCATTGCATTATGTCCATAGGTTGCGCCTAGTGCATCGCGACGTTAAACCCGCAAATCTCCTTTTGGGAACGGACGGTCGAGTCTATCTAGCAGACTTCGGATTAGCACTTCAGGAGGGAACTTCCTCCCCAACAGAGCCCATCGCGGGCACGCCAAACTACATGAGTCCTGAGCAGATTAGGCGAGAGGGGCACCGCATCGACGGACGGAGTGACCAATATAGCCTGGGCGTTGTCATGTACGAATTCCTTACCGGACAACGGCCTTTTGTGAGCAGTGCGGCGCACGAGACGTTTCGCAAAGTCATCGCAGAAGAACCTATTCCTCCATGTCAAATCAACCCAAGCGTTCCAGCCGAGTTGAATCGCATCTGCCTCAAGCTGTTATCGAAACTTGCCAGCCAACGATACGACGAAACCATTGACTTGTACTATGATCTGCGCGATTGGCTAAAGAAAGAGCCGGAACCAAACGGAGATCTGAGCAATATCGAGAGCCTACTCCCGTCCACACGCATGCTGCAACCGGAAGCGATGCCCATGGGTGGTGTACAGCCAGCGACATTAGTTGTTCCGAAAGGGCTTCGTGCCTACACGCGCGGTGATGCCTATTTCTATTTGGACTTGCTGCCTGGCACGCGAGATCGCGACGGTTTGCCCAATGTGCTTAACCACTGGAAGAAATGGACAGCAACAACCCGCGAGGACAACCTGGAATTGCACCGAGTGGGTGTCATCTCTGGGCCAACGGGCTGTGGAAAATCATCCTTGGTTCGTGCCGGTCTACTTCCAATCTTGAGAACGGAAACCGTTTCGATCGTCGTCGAAGCTACGGCGGAACTGACGGAAGAGCATTTGACGACTGCTGTCGATCGACACTGTTCCGACCATTTGAGTGGTTCGCTGACAGAGGTGCTGTCGCAGATTCGACTCGGCAAAGGGATCCGTTCGGGCAAGTCCATTTTGCTCATCATCGACCAGTTCGAACAATGGCTTCATTTTCATCCGGATCCAATGCAGACCGAACTGGTTCAAGCGTTGAGGCAATGTGATGGGATTCGTATCCAATGCCTGCTATTGATTCGAGACGATTTTTGGCTGGCCTTGAGCCGTTTCATGGAGGTACTCGAATGCCCGATGCAACTGGGGCGAAACATAACCATGATCGATTTGTTCGATCTCAGGCACGCCAAAAAAGTCTTGATTCAATTTGGTCGAGGTTATGGCCAACTCCCCACCTCCGAAACAACCCTGAGTCGCGACCAGGAGAAATTTGTGGACGGGGCGATTGAGAATTTGACGACAGGCGGCAAAGTGATACCTGTCCATCTGGCGCTCTTTGCCGAGATGGTAAAGCACCGCGACTGGGTCCTTGCTACGTTGCGACAACTCGGAGGGACAGTGGGCATTGGTGCGCAGTTCCTCAATGAGTCGTTTTCGGCCATGTATGCTCCTGCGCACCAAAAAGTCCATGCCGAATCTGCACGAAGAATCCTACAAGCCCTACTGCCCACGTTGGGAACCGAAATCAAGACGGGGCGAAAGACCCGCGACGAGCTTCGCGAACTTGCAAAGTACGGCAGCAATTCGCTCCAGTTTGAACAATTGATGGGAATACTCGAATCGGAATTGAAACTCATCAGCGCTGCGGATGTGTTGGAAAGGACGCGTTCAGATGCGACGGCGTCAAATACCGAAGACACCTCGTATCAATTGTCGCACGACTTTTTGGTTCCCTCGATCCGCGAATGGCTTACCGCAAAGCAGCGACAATCCTGGCGAGGACGACTGCAGCAACGTCTGAGCGAACAGGCTGGACTTTGGAATCAACGAAACGAATCTCGATTTTTGCCGAGCACTTGGGAATGGGTGCAGATGCGATGCTGCATTCCATCAAGCAGCATGAACCCGCACGAAAAGACAATGATGGGGGCGGCGGACAAACGTTCTGGCTTGTTGCTGCTGCTGGGATTCTTGGTGGTAGTGGCAGTGGCGAGGATGACTAGCCAAGTGCGTTCGCAAAACCGCATAGAGTCTCTCATCGAGCAATTGAGCACTGCCGACGCAACTCGAGCGCCCGAAATCATCGAGGAGTTGAACCGCAGCGGTCCAGTTGTCCAAGCGTCCCTAGAACGCAAGCTGGCTGGCACTGAGATGCAATCGATGGAACGCCTTTCGCTCCAATTGGCACAATTGCACTGGAGTTCCAAGCCGATAGACGAAGTGTTTCAAACGACCATCGAGAATCCTCGGTTCGATTTTTTGCCGATCGCCTCCCAAGCATTGAAGCCCTTCGCTGCAGAGCTAGCCCCGAAGTGCTGGAACATACTCGGGTTGAGTCATTCCGGTCCGGATAGCATTGATGTATTAGAGAAACAGATGCGAGCTTCGCAGCTGTTAGCGATCCTTGACCCGCCGATCAGCCCATCCTCAATGGAGCGATGGAAGCAATCGTCAGATCGAACCGTAGAGCTGTTGGTGAAGTCGTGCGTTGACCATCCAGATCAGTATTCCCTGATCGCTGACTCCATGCGTCCTGCAGCAGTCGTTTTGGTGGAACCGTTGTCACAGTTTTTAGGAGTCGAAGTCGACAATAGCCAAACACGCTTTGCCATATCACTCTTGGAAAGGTATCTCAAAGCAGATCCAGATCAACTTACGCAGTGCTACTTGAACGCTTCCGATTGGCAAAAGCCGATGTTGGCACCGTTACCAAATCAATTGGCGGAGGAGGTGTTATGGAAAGCATTACGAACTCCGATGGACGCAACGCTTTCCGAGAATACGCAGTCGCGTTCCGCTCGCCAGGCCGCCACAGCAGCATCTCTGGTATGGTCCCATTCCAAAAACAAGGATCTAAGCGAAGTCGTACAGTTGCTGCGCCGATCTGCGAACCAGACTTGTCGCACCGAATTCATTCGGCTGATTGTGCCATCGCGTATTCCAATGCAGCGATTGTCTGACGAATTAAGAAATCAGAGAGACAGCGGGATCATCATGAGCCTCTTGCTCGCACTCGGGGAATACGACCCAAAAAGGGTGTCGATTTCTAGCGAGTTACAGGCTTTTGTGGAACAATTATTTCGCAATCATGATGATGCTGGTATTCATTCCGCGGCACAGTGGCTTCTCTCTCAATGGGGAATGTCTGAGGCGATTTCAAAATTACCAGCGGAGTCGGCGAAAAACTGTCGCAACGGTCCAACAGCGTCTCGAAACTGGATGCGCGCTCCGCACGGACAAACGTTCGTTCGAGTAAACGGAGTTTCGGAAGTCGGCGTTATGAGAAACTTCATGATTGCGACTACGGAGGTTACAGCAAAGCAGTTTTTGGAGTTCGACCCGAACAAATACATCAATGCCGAGTATTCTCCGCTGCCGGACTGCCCAGCCAACGTGGTGACTTGGCCCCATGCAACTGCCTATTGCAATTGGCTCTCGGACCAAGAGGGATTGCCACGGTTTTATCCCACTGAGACCGATGTTCTGGCAACATGGGTAGCGACTGAGGAGCAATTGCAAGGCTTAGGGTACAGGCTACCAACTGATGCGGAATGGGTGCTGGCAACGCGCGCAGGTACAACAACGGATTTCCACTTCGGGTCCGAAACGGATGCGATGGTTCGATACGAATGGGTGAAAGAAAACAACAGGTCGTTCCGTGAGAAAATGGGATGGCAACTTACCGACCCGAAGTCTGGCGTCGAGATCTATTCCTCGAAGCCTGTCGGTTTTCTTCGCCCAAACGACTTTGGGCTTTTCGATGTTCTCGGAAACTCGATCGAATGGTGCAATGATGGCGTGGATCTTGGCAATTCGTTTGAGCGGGCAGTTCGAGGATTTACTGCGGCCGCAAGTCGAGGAATGCGTACCCGTGACAAAGCGAGTTTTTCACCTTTAGTGCAATACAACTCGATGGGAATGAGGGTCGCCAGAACCCTACCATAAGTCCAGTCCTACTTTTGGGATGATTCAGAGTACGGGACGAAGCCATCCTTGCTTTCCATCGAAACCAATAGATCTTTCGAAGAGCGTACTGCTACCAGGGTTTCCAACACCTTCTTTTTTTCGTCGATGGTGAACTGACCGGACAAAAAGACGCTGATGAACGGGACTTCATCGCTCTCGCCGACAATTTTCAGCGTTCCCTTCTCGATCGTTCCACATCCGATCAGCAATCGTTCCGCGTAACTGCTGATGATGCCAGCGACTTTGGTTGCATTCGTCTCGTCGATGAGCTTTCGTGCCGCTACAGTACAGGTTTCGCATACCTCGCCACCTACTGTTTCGATCTCAAGCTCCTTAAGTTTCGACATGGGAGACGCCGATTTTTCCGTACATTTTTCTGGTCCCCAGAGTACTCGATAACCTTCCAAATCGAGTAGGGATGCTGCTGGATCGTCACGACGAACAACAAACATTCCTTTCTGCTTCACACTTCCGGCAACATCGGTTAACTGGGCTATTGCGGTCACTTCCATTTTTAGCTTCTTCGAATCGAATCGAATGACAGAGTCCTTGCCGATTAGAATCGTTTTGCTGCCCAATCCATGTTCATTCTTGGCTTTCTCGAGAGATTCACTCCAAACAACTCGAACCGACTTCCCAAGCTTTGATTGCAAAAAGTCGGCCAGTTTTTCGTACTTTCGTTGCGCGAAGCCTTGAACGCAACTGCACGCTAGCGGCAATGCAAGTGGATCTGTAACAACCATCGTGATTTCAGCATTCTTGGGACCGTAAGGCTCAATTCCAAAAACGGTGAGACCAATTGTGGCCAATGGAAGAACGGCGATACTCTTGAGAACGTATCTTCGGGTAAGTTTGAACATTTTGACAAATCCTCCGACAAAGTTTGGGACCACGGCTCAAGGTCGCACCGGCAATCCAATCTACACTTTCTTGGCAATATGGTTGCAAGGGGAACTCCCTCACAATCTAATGGCTATCGAAATGATCAGCAAGCCAATTCCACACACCCTTCCGGTTCACGATGGCCTGATTTGATGTGCATGATTTTTGTTGACTATCACCGTGTTCCACCTTGCCTACAAAAACTCGAGAGGACTACATGGTATCTACTTTAGTTGTGTTCCTACTTGGATTCCAAGTCAATTCGCATTCGGGGGATGTCGGATTGGTTGCAAAGGCACAATGGTTCATGCACGAGTTTGGCACAAATGCTTGCTCCGCTGCAAATCAAGATAAACACCTGAAGAACGTCTTGGCGAAATCGTATGCGAAAGATCGTGATTTGACTTTGGACGAACTCAACGGATTGATTGCACATGAATCGTTTCAAAAGTTTGCCGGTGATGACAGTCGCCTTTCAGAAGCTGAAATTGCGAAAGCACTAGAGTTAGCGACTCCAGCATCGCGTATGCAATTGCTCCCGGATCTTTGTCATCACGCGGCGTTTTTGACGACGTCCTTTGATATGATCGATGACGAACACTTGAAATCGATAGACCAACTATCCGATTGGATTGCAGAGCAGTCGACTCCCAATCGCACGTTGCATGTGCTGACAACATGCACTGGGAACTCGCGCCGCAGTATTCTTAGCGCGGCGATGGGGAACTTGGCTGCTGCCTACTACGGCTTGGACAACGTTCAGTTTCACTCTGGCGGCACGGTTCCTTCGGCTTTCAATCGGCGAACGATAGCGACACTAAAGGACATCGGCTTTCAGATTGAACCGACCGGCGCCGAAGCGAAACGTGGTGATCCCATGACCCCCAACCCGATCTATCAAATACGATGGGGAACAGGTCTTGAAACGAGTGAGTATTCCAAACTTTACACCGACAAATCCAATCCTCGCACCGATTTTGCGGCAATTCTAGTTTGTTCAGAAGCAGACCAAGAATGCCCAACGGTTCCTGGTGCTTCACTTCGAGTCTCGATGACCTTTATTGATCCAAAATACTACGATGACGGTGTTTTCGAGAAACGTAAGTATGCCGAGAGACGCGATGACATAGGCCGATCGTACTTGGCAGTGATGGCGAGTGCTCGTCATAAACTTAAAGCCATCAAATGGAAACGGCAATAGATCAAATCGAATCCATCCAACGCAATCCGAGATAGGCAAGTGCAGCGATGCACGCTCCGCAAGGTACCGTCGTCAGCCAAGCTACAAGAATTTCAAATACCTTTTGCCATTTGGCTTGTTGGGTACTTGCCCCCATCCCCAACAGCGAGCCTACGCTAACATGGGTAGTGCTAACCGGCATACTGTGAATACTCGCGGTCGCGACCAGAATTGCCGTGACCAGGTTTGCTGCAAAACCTTGTCCTGGCGTCATCCCCGTAATCTTCTTTCCTAACGTCTCTGCAACATTTCTGGCATCGACGATAGCGCCAATCGCGATCATGATCCCAATCATCAGGACGGAATACCGACTCGAAAAGCTTGGCACTACCAATAGTAATGCGGCCATCTTGGGAGTATCGTTCAGGCCGCGTGCGAAACTTGCGGCCCCCGCTGATGCAAAGTGCGCAACGTCGAGGAATCGATTCCTCGTTTCGGGTACAAGCCTCACGGAACGTAAAAGCCAATAAACGGCTCCCCCCAGCAGTATCGCAATCAGGGGACTGAAAAAAAGCGGAAAGAAAAAGTTTTTCCCCAGAGCAGTGAGATCGACTTGTCCGTCGGCTCCAACAAAGCCAGCCCCCACCAACGCTCCGACGAGGGCATGGGTCGTTGAGACCGGAAAACCGAAACGATTGGCCAAGAAACTAGTAACGGCAGCACCGGTTGCCACAGCTGACGTAAAACTTGAAGATTGCAGTAGTTCGTCGCTAACTAGTCCCTTGCCGCTGAACTTCTTGATTAAGCCATCGGCGAGAAACAATGCGGCCGTAGATCCGGCGAACGTGGTTGCGGTACCCCACCACAAAGCCGTTCGCAAAGTTGTCGTTCCACTTCCATAAAGCGATGCAACGCCCTTGAAGTTTGCGTTGGCCCCATTGGTAAAGGCGACAAAGCAGACAGAAACGATCAAGAAGATGAGCAGCACCTCGACGCCTACTTCGCCTTGTTCTCTCTGGTCTCAGTAGGATACTTCTTTAACGACGCATACTCTTTCCACGAACCTTCGTAGAGTCGAACATTGCGGTAACCAGCAACGTGCCGCAAGTAGAATCGAAGCAGGCTCCCTTCTCGCGATGTCCCACAATAGACTATAATTTCTTTGTCTTTGGTTAATCCTGCAATGCTTAGTTCAGCCATTGCTTTTTCCCTTGCAATGAACTTGTGCGTATTGTCTTTCTCCATCAGTCGAGCCCAGTGAAAGCTGACTGCGCCGGGAATGTGCCCCTTTCGAAGCCATATGTCATCGTCACCGATGTACTCGTTGTGCGGTCGCGCATCAACGAGGACGACGTTCGACTTGTCTTTCATCGAAAGAAGCTCGGCAAGGTCAATTCCAATGTTTTTGTCGGTTGCTTCTGGTAGCATTCCACTTGGATTGCCGAAGTATTCTTGCGTGGTTGGCAGTTTCAGCTTTTTCCATTCGGCAAGTCCTCCATCAACGATACGGATATCCTTAACGCCATACTTTTCGAGCACGTATGCCACCATGCTCGTGCTCAGGATCTCATCGTTGGGAAGCTGGTCGCCAGTGGCGTACAAAACATGTACATGACCACGATCTATTCCTGCACGAAGTAGGATCGCTTTGGTTAAGTCGTCCGGCAGGTATTGGACAGGAACACCAAGATCGGTCCCGCGTAGAGTGTCAAAGTTGAGATGATGTGCGGTCGGGAGATGCCCTCGGAAGTAATCCTTGTATCCGCCACGCGTGTCTATCACAATCGGGCGCTCGGCTGCGTTTGGATTCTCGATCATCCGATTTGCATCGATGCACGAGATAACCGAAATGTCGGCTTCGGCAAATGTCCCTCCTGAAAGGAAAGCAAAGAATGCAAGTTTTTGAATTAGCTTCTTCATTGATGATTTCTCTTTGTTTGGGTCGACCATTTTAACAATCGATCGGGCTCCTGAGGCACCGTAATTGCGATGGATTGCAACCACCGCTGATTCTGCCGCCATTATCGGCTGGTGTAGGGAAAATACAATCGACAAAACAAATCAGATTGGGGCAAAGGTCCTTCCCCGCCAGACAGCCAGAACCCAATTGATGATTCAGTCGATCAGCAAAAAGGCTATCAATCGATTGAACTTATTGATGTGCACCCGCTCTCTTTGCTCTTC
>JANMNR010000558.1:0-13302 GCA_031368325.1 Pirellula sp. | reverse complement strand
CCGACTCTCCGTGCTGCTCAAACTTAAAAATGCTCTTTGCCAAAGGCAGGACCGCTTGGTTGCCGCTCATGCCCGTCAGCCTCTGTCCCTTGCGAATCGAGTCAGGCAAGGGCTGACCATGCTGCTGCTCCAGCAGTGGCTTATAGTCGAACAAGTCCAATTGAGATGGCCCGCCCGATTGAAACAAATAGATGACCCGTTTCGCTTTCGGTGCATGATGCAACTCACGCAAAACACCGGGCACACCTGCGGCACTTGGTGATAGGTCTCCGCAAGCCCCTTGCGTACCATCACTCAACATGCTCGCAAACGCAACGGACCCTAAACCCGCTGCGGAGCGGGAAAAGAAATTGCGCCTAAAAAGTCGGGAATCAATCGCGTTCATAAGCTTATCGCATCACCGTAAAGCCATCGGTATTCAAAATCGCATTTACTATCAACGCAAATGCCGCAAGCTTGACCTGCGTTTCTGGTTCCTTAGAATCAATCCCTTTCCATTGACCAACGCCGAGCAGTTTGGCCGCTTGTTCCGGCTGAGATCGGAAGACCTGGACCTGCTCTTCGAATGCTCTTCTCAATCGATCGAGCAGCACTTCAGGGCAATCCAACGACGTCAAATCGCGAACCACTTTTTGAATCCCTCGATCGATATTTTCGGGATCCCAATGGCTGGGGCTGATTTCGGAACTGCTCGCGATCCCAAGCGCCGCAGTCGCAATTGCTCGTGAGGCTTCAACAAACTGCGGGTCATTCATCAGCACAAGTGCCTGCAACGACGTCACCGTAACCTCGCGGCGAGCCGAACAGACCTCGCGACCCGCCGAATCAAATATCATCATGGAGGGAGGCGGACTTGTTCGCTTCCAAATCGTATAAAGACTGCGACGATAGAGTTCCTCGTTCTTGCCCTGCGGATACTTGAGGCCGGATTTTTCTTCCCATAAACCCGCTGGTTGGTACGGATAAGCTGGCTTGCCACCAAGTCGCTCCGATAAAAGCCCGCCAGCCTGCAAGGCTCCGTCCCTAATCTGCTCTGCTGTCAAACGCTGGACTGGATAGTGACTTAGCAACGCAGCATCCGCGTCGATTTTACTCGCCACATCATCCATCTTGCTAGATTGCATAAACGCGTGGGAGGTCGCTATCGTGCGAAACATCGCTTTGCGACTCCAACCACCTCGCATGAATTCCCTCGACAGATAATCGAGCAACGCGGGGTGGCTAGGCGGCTGCCCTTGAATTCCAAGATCCTCTGCTGTAACAACCAATCCACGACCAAACATCTGTTGCCAGATATGATTCACGGCAACCCGGGCGGTCAACGGGTGGTGGTCGCTAGTCAACCATCGCGCCAGTTCAAGCCGATTTTTAGGCATCGCTTCGCCCTGGTTCATTAAAGCTTGATGAACACCCGGTTCGACCTGCTCTCCGGGCGAGTCGTAAGCGCCGCGATTAAGAAAATGGGTTGGATGGTTCTTTGCTGTCTCGCTCATCACCATCATTTCCTTAGCCCCCTGCACAATCTCCGTCAACGACTTGAGATAGTGCTGATGGCTTTCGATATGGTACTTGCATTGCGGATCGATCCGTTGCGCATAGTGTTCTCGCCAACGGGCTTTCTGCGCATCGGTCAATTCAGGCCAAGTCACCCAAGGGACATCCGTCGCCATTCCCTCAATCTCAACTGCCGTCAGTGCCACGTCGTATATTTGCAAACTGTCGACCATTCCTCCGGGCAAGCCCCGGTCGCGATTGCGTGCCCCAATACTGAGCGACACGTCAACCCGTTCGTACAAGATATCTTTATGCAATGAGTTTCGAACGATTTCGGTCGGAGCGAGTTTGCCATCGATGTAAATGTGAGCGTCTTCCGCGCGATTGGTTCCACCATAGACCAAAGCAATTTGCATCCACTGGCTGAGCGGTACAGAATCTGTACATCGGACACGAATGGCACTTGACGGCCAATAGTGAACAATATCAAAACAGAAATGCCCATCCTCAATGAGGAGTTGATACCCCCGTGACCCGGCGTCCGTCCAAGATTTGGACCGATGAAGGACAACGGCTCGATCAAACACCTTCGGCACCTTGAGATCAACGCATATGGTGAACTCCTGCGTTCGAGAAAACACTCCGGTCTTCGGGAACACCAATGCGTTATCACCATCTAGCAAAACGCCAGTGTGCTTTCCGTCGTTCGCCCATTGAATCGGACCTTCGCAGTTTCCAGGCTTGTCTGCGTGAATGCGATTGACGATCTGCTTGGCAGACTCATCGGCCGGTTTATCGAAGGCAAACTCGGCAGACAGAGTTGAGTCGTCCGGCATTGGCCAACCCGTCAACGAGCCATACCAATCCTCAACCGCTTGCGATTTTTCCAATTTGACCAAGTCCGCCTTGAAAGCTTGCCGGACCGACGCCATTGCGTTTTCAAGCGTCTCCACTTGCTGCTGTTGGGCTTTATCGAGCAAGAGCATAGTCGGTCCCGGCATCGAATCCGTCCAGTAGCTGGTCAGCCCGCTTTCCTCAATGTTGTCAAACATATCGCATAGTTGAAAGTACTCTTTTTGAGTAAATGGATCATATTTATGATCGTGGCATCGCGAGCATTGAAACGTCAGCCCCATAATGGCCGTACCCAACGTATTGACTTGATCGGTCATGTATTCGACGCGAAACTCTTCCTCGGTGCTTCCCCCCTCCTCGTTCTGTCGATGGAGGCGATTGAAGGCTGTCGCAAGCTTCTGTTCGTCCGATGGATTGGGCAGCATATCGCCCGCCAACTGCCAAGTGACGAATTGATCGTAGGGCAGGTCTTGATTGATGGCTGAGACGACCCAATCGCGATACGGCCAGACATCGCGATAACGGTCGGTTTGATAACCGTGCGTATCGGCATAGCGTGACAGATCCAACCAATTCGTTGCGACCCGCTCTCCAAATTGAGGCGAAGCGAGCAGACTGTCCACGTAGGCTTCGTACGCGTTCGGCTCCCTGGATTGAACAAAGTATTGCACCTCATCCGAGTCGGGCAATCTGCCGGTAATCGCCAGACTGGCTCGTCGTGCAAGAAATGTTCGATCGGCCATCGGCTGCATCGTTAAATGTGCGGCGGAAAGTGTAGCACCAACGAATGCATCAATCGGGGTGCGATTCAGGTGATGCAGGCCAGAATCCGAGTGCGATGGGATCGCGACCGATGAAGGTATTGGTTCGAACGACCAATGCTTGGCTTTGTACTTCGCTCCGCGTTCAATCCATGTCTTCACTAAAGCTTTTTGATGGTCGTTAAGATCGATTTTACTGCTGGGGGGAGGCATGACTACATCCGGGTCCGCCGAATTGATGCGATCCCAGATTTCGCTTTCCACTAATTTACCAGCAACAGCAAACTGCCTTCCGGATCCGGTTTGGAAAGCGACGACGTCGTCGCGATCGAGTCGCATTTCGGTCGAACGCGCTTTGTCGTCTGGGCCATGGCAGGTGTAGCAACGGTCAGAGAACAACCGACGAATCGAGTTGGTGATCTCCGCGTCGGTGGCTTCAGTCCCTTCAAGACGCGTTGCAAACCCAAAGCCGCTGAGCAGGAGCAGACCCAAGACCACGGAGTTAACCAACACCGAGTTGGGACCTTGTAATCTCATTTTCCTTGCTTGATTGGGGATAGCCATAAGAGACCCTATTGTAACTACCAATCAATCCCATTTTGTTTTGCCAAGGACAAAATCAGCGATTGCGTTCCGGAATTGCCATGCCCCATGGCTTGAAGGGCATCGTAAGCTTTCTTGGCGTTGCTCAAGCCAGGCAACTCAAGTCCAATTTTTTGAGCTTCCTCGATGGCAATGCCAAGGTCCTTGACAAAGTGGTCTACGAAAAACCCCGGTGCATAGTCCCCTTTGAGAATGCGTGGTGTCAAATTGCTCAGGGACCAACTGCCAGCCGCGCCACTTGAAACCGACTTGAGCACGCGTTCTGGATCCAGGCCAGCCTGTTTCGCATACAGTATGGCTTCGCATAGCCCAACCATGCCTGACGCAATCAGGATCTGATTGACCATTTTGGTATGCTGGCCGCACCCTGCTGGTCCGTGAAAAACATAGGTCGTACCCAGTAGCTTCCAAATCGGCATTAGCGCATCGAACGCTTGCTCCACGCCGCCAACCATGATCGACAGCCTAGCTTCACGAGCTCCCACATCGCCTCCCGACACCGGAGCGTCCAATGCCGAAACACCTCGAGCCGACGACACGTCAGCGATCCGGACCGCTAAACCCGGACGACTTGTTGTCATGTCCACAATGATGCCGCCCGATGCGAGCCCCTCGATCGCCCCTTGCGGCCCAAGCAGGACTTCCTCGACGTCACTCGGATAACCTACCATCGAAAAGACAATGTCGCTTTGAAGTGCAACATCGCGAGGACTGCTACATGCCACTGCCCCCAAGCTCAACAGGTCGTTGGTTTTCGCCGGTGAGCGATTAAACACAGCTGTCTTGTAGCCTGCTTTGAGAAGGTGAGAGCACATACTGCGTCCCATGACTCCTGTTCCAATCCAACCGATTCGAGTCGATTCGGGATGTACTGCTTCCATAAGACGAAAGTGCTTTCTTATCAGTTTTATGTTATCGGCAAAAATCGGGCGCGACGCCAGACCGGCCAATCAGTCTAAGCGATACTACCGAGACGACAAACCCAGAGCTTCAGATTATTCAAGCTCCAACCAACGATCGACGCCCCAATGCATTTTGCGAATAGAACCGTCCTTTGCAATTTCGATCCGAATGGCGTGGTCTCTGGCCGTGACATATACCTCGCGATTCTCGGCCTCAAACGCATCCAAGACTCGAGGCGACACAGCCCGAGTCGACCCGCTTATCACCACTGTTTTCGGGTTGCACCATTTGAGCAAGGCGTCGGATTTCGAGTTTAACGAACCATGATGCGGTGCCATTAAGACGTCAACATCTGTTGGAGTCTGCGAAACCAACATTTGCATTCCTGGAGGCTCTAAATCGCCAGGCAAAAGTACACGCCGTCCTGCAAATTCAATCAATACACACAAACTGTTTGCATTGTCCGTCCCCGGTACGCCTTTTCCTGGCGGATGCATGGCAAGCATGCTCCAGCCATTCCCTTCGTACGTGCTCCCTGTCTTCCATGTTTCTCGTCTTATTCCACGCCGCTCGGTCGCAGCGAGAATTTGCCGCAATAGCGGGCTTGCGTGCAAAAATACTTGACTCGTTGATATCAATCGGTCGACTCGAAACCGCTTCGTCACCCCCTCGATTCCGTTGTAGTGATCGGAATCCGCATGCGACAAAATCAGTCCATCTATCTTGGCTTGCTTCATGGCCCAAAGTGCATCGACAATCACTTGATAGCTGCGCTGATGGTCCCCCAATCGCCCCGCGTCGTAGAGCCATGCCTGGTGATCGGGCGTCTCGAGAAGAATACTTGTACCATGTCCGACATCGATAAACGTGATGGCGAAGTTGCCGTTGGCACCAGATTGATTCTGCTGCAACCAATCCGAAATCGGTTCCAACGACAATCCAACCGCAAACCAAACGCCCAGTACAAGTCCAAGGCGTTTGCGGCCCGACGCTTTTTCAACTCCGATCCAAACCGCCGAAAGTATCCCTATCGCATAAAATCCATAGAGCCACCAAGCGGGTGGCGATCGAAGCCAAAAATGGCCAAACGGAATCAGCTCGCCCCAGCCAACAACCAACTCAACCAACCATAGCGACACCCCACATACAATCCCCAACGGCCAACCAAGAACGGGAAACCATCCAAACGCAATCAGACCGAGCCCTGCCATCAACGCGAATAACATCGGCAACCACAATATCAAGTTGAGCGCAATGGCAATCGGACTAATCACATGAAAAGCAGACCAGACCAGGGGCGCCGTGATAAACCACACCCAAAAACTGGTTCGCAACATTTCAAAAGACCAAACTCGCACCTTCTTTAGACCGCGCGTTGTTTGGCTTGCTTTCGATTCAATCAATCGCTCGAGCGCCGGGACACGCTGAGTCATCGGGTTAGAAGACAAAATCAGAACCGCAACGGCCATGAACGACAGTTGCGTTCCGGTTTCAAAAACAACCGTCGTGCGGTAGAGAATCAAAAGCACCCCTGCAAACGCCAAGAAGTTCATGCTGAGAAAGCTCCAGCCCATGAGACGGGCAATACAGAGTCCCGTCAACATAAGCGTTGCACGCGCTACAGGCGGGTTTGCGCCACACAACAGTCCGTACCCTATCACAATGACACAAATACCAACCAGCAATGGCTTGCGAGGAATCTGAAACAACATCCCCAACAACAGTAGAGACAGTGCTACCATTTCGATGTGCATCCCAGAAATCGAGAGCATGTGGATCGTCCCTGTTGCTAGCAGTTCTTCCTGCAGACGCCACTCGGCTTGTTCGCGTTGCCCAAGCACCAGCGCTGCGGTCAACTCGGCTTGCCCCAGGACGACATATCGCTCGATAGAACGGAGCGCCGTACCAGAAACCATCGCCAAATAGCGATCTAGCCTTAATCGCCTTGGCTGTTCGAGTTTTGTGATCTGCTTGTGTGAGTCCGCTCGCGATTGAGCTGCAAAACCCAGTTCTGCATAGCGACGCGCTTGATTGAATTGACCTGGGTTAGCTGGTTTGCTTGGCAACCTCCATTGCCCGTACAGTTCAATCCGATCGCCTGGGTACAGGCCATCGATTTTTCCGTCAATGCTCAGCGGCATCACAAACGACTTCGGCTGCCACTGGCCGTCGGAACGGATTTCGGTGACCTGAATCGTCGTGACCGACTGCCAATCCACAGCGTCTGGATCGGCTGTTTTGCCGGGCAAGGTCGCTTTTCGATATCGAAACGTGGAGTCAATAACCCCACGACAGGCGATTGGATTCCAGGAAACGGTTGCGAGACGATCGGTCCTTGAAAACTCTTCAACGCTCTCTGCCCAACTGTCTAGTCGCCGCTTGGCATCGCTTTGAGAAAGCGAGTGGTAGAAACTGAAGAAAAGTGCCATAGACAGCCCAATACATAACTGCGTCAGACTCCAAGTTTTTCGCGGCCCGTTGCGCCACTGCAATAATGCAAGTAAGCACGTGAAAATCACGCAGACGAGCAAGCCCATGCTCCAAGGACCTCCAAATGCTTCCTGAGCGGCGATTGCGGCCAGAGCAACTCCCAAAACCGCAACCATAGGGTACCGCGCCCAAAGTCGGTAGCCACGCGTTCGAAACCATCCAAGAACCAGGTTCGGGGTGTTGTTTTTAGGAAACATGTTGCGATTGGCAAACGTCGGAAGTGTGGATTTCCTGCATCAAGCGGGTATGGGAACTCGGGCCCGATTTTCTTTCTACCAATGAATTACAAGGGTGAAACACCGTATCGACCGAGTTCCTAATCACTCGGCACGCCGAATGCAATCTAATTATTTCATCAGTCGGAACTTGATGCGAAACCACAGCATCTGACCCTAGTCACCCCCTACGAGACGACCTCCTAGCCTTGACTAAGAGATTCTATTCGATATCGATCAAATCAGCTGGCGGAAAATCAGGATCCTCTTATCTTAGCGAAGACAACGATGTCTTGGGTGCCGAACTAGAAGGTTTTGGGTTCGAGGAGGAAGAAGAAGAGGACGCAGATGATGATCACTCCGTCGACGAAGAAAGCATGCTCGAGGACGAATCGGGTGATGACTTCGGCAGCGAAGAAGGCCACGAGTCGGTCGACGCCACCGAAGATCCAGTTCGAATGTACCTGATGCAAATGGGAGAGATCCCGTTGTTGACGCGACAAGAAGAAGTCAGTGCCGCAAAACGAATTGAATTTACTCGAACCGACTACCGAAACTGGATGCTTGCGAGCGATTTCATGCTCCAAGGAGCAACTAAATTGCTCGAACAAGTGCGAGACAGCAAATTGAGATTGGATCGTACGATCGAAGTTAGCGTCACCAACGCTTCGGAAAAAGTCGCGATCATGCGACGCATCGGACCAAATATCAAAACGCTCCGACACCTCCTTTTGCGAAATCATGGCGACTACTTCTGTGCAATCAACAAAAGCTTGCCGATGAGCGAACGCAAGCAAGCTTGGAAACGATTGGTCTGCCGCCGAAACAAAGCGGTTCGTTTGATCGAAGAAATGAACTTGCGAACCAATCGACTGGAACCCATCTTCCACAAACTGAACACAATCCAAGGCCAGATGGTCGTCCTCAGGAATCGAATTGAAGAAGCCACGCCAACCGGTTTCTCTGATGGAACACCGATCGCCAAGTTGCGAGCTGAACTGTTCTACCTAATGCGAATCACTTTCGAGACGCCAAAGACATTGGCACGTCGCTGCCAAAAAGTTCAGGCCTTCCGCCTGCAATACGATGCAGCCAAACGTGACCTGTCGGCGGGCAATCTACGCCTAGTTGTTTCGATCGCCAAGAAATATCGCAATCGAGGCCTTAGCTTTCTCGACTTGATTCAGGAAGGCAATACTGGCTTGATGCGAGCCGTAGACAAATTTGAGTACGAGCGAGGATTCAAGTTCTCGACCTATGCAACTTGGTGGATTCGTCAAGCGATCACTCGAGCGATTGCCGATCAGAGCCGAACGATTCGTGTTCCTGTTCACATGATCGACACGATGAGCAAGGTTCGCCAAGTAACACGTGACTTGACCCAGGAATTGGGTCGCGAGCCATCGGTCGAGGAGACCGCTGAACGAGCTGGCTTGTCGCTTGACGATGCACGTGTTGTATTGAAGATGGCTCGTCAGCCACTTTCACTCGATCAGCCAGTTGGCGACCACGAAGATAGCTTTTTTGGCGAATTCCTCGAAGACTACCGCGACGATGATCCGTTGTATGAGACGAACCAAGCGACCCTCAAACAACAGATCCATGAAGCCATGCAGACCCTGAACTACCGCGAACGCGAAATCCTCAAATTGCGTTACGGCTTGGCTGACGGTTACGCTTACACCTTGGAAGAAGTGGGCAAGATTTTCCAAGTCACACGGGAACGCGTTCGCCAGATCGAAAGCAAAGCGGTAAAGAAATTGCAGCATCCACAACGCAGCAAGTCGCTAACCAGTTTCATCGATGGCTTGGACATGACTCCATACCAAGACATCGCCGCAGCCGGCTCGCCAGACCGAGTGGTGTGATAAATAGCCCTTGCATCGCCGCTGCGGGCTGGCCGGACTGAGTTGGCTCAATAGCGATCACCTAGAGAATGCGTTACAATGCTCGGAGTTGTTTTGACTTCCAACAGTTTCACCTACTGGTTTAAGCCATGTCTGCCGTCGTTCGTCCAATTACGTTAACCGAATACGAATCTCGGGAACGCCTTGCATTGACGAAAAGCGAATACTATCGCGGTGAAATGTTCGTCATGGCTGGCGGTTCGCCGGAACACAGCCTGGTCGCTACCAACTTTACTCGCGAAGCGGGAAACCAGCTCAAAGGGAAACCCTGCGTTCCTTATAATAGCGATTTGCGCGTCAAGATAGAAGCCACTGGACTGTATACGTATCCGGACGCATCGATTGTTTGCGGGCCACCTGAGATGGACTCCGCAGTGACAGGAACCGTCTTGAACCCGTCGGTCATCGTCGAGGTGCTTTCCGATTCGACTGAGAGTTATGATCGCGGCAAAAAGTCGTCTCACTACCGTCGCTTGGCGTCTCTTTGCGAACTAATTTTGATCTCGCCGACCGAACCGCTCGTTGAGATGTACACGCGACGAGCGGATGAAACATGGTCCTTCATCGAGTATCGAGCAATCACCGACACGCTCACCATCGAATCGGTCGCGGTTTCCATTCCACTTAGCGAGATCTACCGAAACGTTACTTTCCCGCCTGTTTGACATTACAGGCCCTACCGGTCGGAAGCCGTGGCGAGTATCGGATTGCAAACAGACTCGATCTCTGCTGAGCCTGTCGCCGAATTGTTTTCTATCGACTACAATCCGGGACAAGTCTTTTTCGCAAATTTCGATGCTTGAAAACCCATTTCCATTCCAATTCCTCATTGTTTCATAAAATGATCACGATTTCACAGAGACTCAACGAAGCCGAAAAACTCAAGGATCAAGGCAAACTTGATGAAGCGACCAGTTTGCTCACCGGTATCTTGTCGGAGGACGAGAGCCATGTTCTCTCCCATATGATGCTCGCTCGAATCTACACGCAAACCGGTCGGCATCTCGAAGCCGTTCAGCATGCTGAGAAAGCGTGCGAACTGGAGCCAAACGAATCCACGAACTATACAGTTCTGAGCGTTACCTACCAGCGTGCTTGGGCCGGAACACAAGAACAACGTTATATTCAATTGGCCGAAGACGCAATGGCCCGATCTCGCATGATTGGCGGTTAGTTTTTTGGTTCGTTTTCACTCCCTCCGCGAACCCCTTGTTTGCGATCCCTCCTTGCTTTTTAGGTTTTAGAAATGAGCCTTCCTCCTTGGTCCATAGGTGTTTTTACAAGTATCGATGCCGGCCTCGGTGTCCACTTAGAAGTAGCTCGCGACTTGCAGATCCCGTCGATTCAGTTGCACACTCCGCATGCCGCTGGTCGCACCCCCCAGGCCGCTGAGCAGTTTCTCAAGAAGCTCGATAATTACGGGATCGAGTTGACCTGTGTGTTTGGAGGATTCGAGGGCGAAAGCTACGCCGATATTCCGACCGTGGAAAAGACGATTGGACTCGTCCCAGCCACCACCCGATCGGCTCGACTACAAGAAATGAAAGAGATATCTGATTTCACGCGTCTCTTGGGTTGCAACACGGTCGGATTGCATCTCGGCGTAGTGCCACATGATGCCCAGTCTCGTGAGTACGCGGACATCATTGAAGTAACGCGTCAGCTTTGCGACCATGCGATGGTCAACGAACAAAACATTCATCTTGAAACTGGGCAGGAATCAGCAGACGCGCTGGTACAGTTCATCAACGACATGAAGCGACCAAATTTGTTCATCAATTTCGACCCAGCCAACATGATTCTGTACGGAATGGGCGAACCCATCCCGGCGTTGAAACAAGTTGGGGCTTTCGTGCGGAGTGTCCATTGCAAGGATGCGACCTGGAGCGACCAGCCTGGAGTCACTTGGGGGGCCGAGGTGCCGCTGGGGAAAGGGCAAGTGGATATACGAGCCTATTTATCGACACTCAAGGAAATTGGCTATTTTGGGCCGCTCACCATAGAACGTGAGATCCCACAGGACCGGGAACGCCAAAAAGCTGAAATCCAACACGCTACTGAGTTGCTGTCCCAGCTACGTAGCGAGCTGCTTTAAACCGCCCGGAGGGCGACGCATCGTTCCAATAGCAAGACGAAAATGAGATAAGTGATCCATGTTGATTTTTGATGCGCATCTCGATCTCGCACTCAATGGAGTCGACTGGAACCGCGATCTACGTCAATGCGTTGACGACATTCGGGCACAGGAAACGACGTTGGAGATGACCGAACTCGGTCGTCAAACCAACGTCTTGAGTTTCCCAGAACTGCGCTATTCCAAAGTCGCGGTTTGCCTTGCAACGCTGCTCGCACGCCAAGAACAGTTGATCAATCATTCGTTCGGCTGGACAACGCCTCACGCGTGCTACGCAATGGCGCATTCGCATTTGGCATATTATCGGGCGATGGAATCCGATGGCTATCTCAAGATGCTGAGGACGCAAAGCGAACTCAAGTTTCATTTTGATGCATACCAGTTGGAACCCAATTCGACTCCGCTCGGGTTCATCTTGACGATGGAGGGCGCCGACCCAATTCTCTCTCCAAAAACGGTCTTTGAGTTTCATGAAGCTGGCTTGCGAGCTCTCGGCCTAACCCATTACGGAACGAATCGATATGGCGGAGGAACACGGAGCGAAGTCGGTTTGTCACTCGATGCGATCGAATTGCTAAAGCATTGCGAAGAGTTGGGAATAACGATTGACATGACGCATCTTTCGGATGTTTCGTTCTGGCAAGTTGCAAAGCACTTTCAGGGACGGGTGCATGCGAGCCATCAGAATGCACGAGCCATTTGCAATTGGCAGCGACAATTTAGCGACGAGCAAATTCAGTTCGTTATCGAACGGGACGGAGTTTTGGGCGTGGCGTTGGATGTGATTATGTTGCAGGATGGATTGGTTCGGGGCAAGACCAAGCCGGTTGAAACGCTTGAACGAGCCGTCGATCAAATCGATCATGTTTGTCAGCTTTCAGGATCCATTCGGCATGTTGGAATTGGTTCGGATTTAGACGGAGGATACGGCTACGAGCAGACCCCAGCAGATCTCAATCGGTACCGCGACATTCAGACAATGGCAGCCATCATGCAACGACGTGGGTTTCCGCAGTCCGATATCGCTGCGTTTTTCAATGGCAATTGGTTGCGATTCTTCAGCGAAGCACTTCCGCAATAGGTCGCAGAGTCGAGTTATGCATACACCGAGAATACGCGGGGTAATCGATCGAAGGATTTTGGCAAACTACAGGGTGGATCCAATCGTCATCAAAAAGGTTTTGCCAGCCCCTTTTCGTCCCAAATTGGTCAATGGATTCGCGATTGCAGGAATTTGCCTTATTCGACTAAAGCAAGTCCGACCATTTTTTTTCCCTATTCCCTGGGGACTTCAGTCTGAAAATGCTGCGCATCGGATTGCAGTCGAATGGGATTCGAATGGCCAGGTGATGGAGGGTGTGTTTGTGCCGAGGCGCGATACTTCGTCGTGGTTGAACTGCCTTGCAGGTGGTCGCGTTTTCCCAGGTCTACAACTCCATGCCAAGTTTAAGGTACATGAGACTAAACAAGATATTTGCGTTTCCATGCAGAGCGATGATTGCATGGTAGGGCTGACAGTCGAAGGGACAGTGGCTGAAACAATTGATAGTTCGTCGGGATTCAAGTCACTTTCGGCCGCGTCGGATTTCTTTCAACGAGGAGCGATCGGTTACTCAACGTCACGAACGTTTGGGCGATACGATGGTATGGAGTTGTGCTGCGATTCCTGGAAGGTCGAAGCACTCCGGGTGAGCCGAATCCAATCCAGTTTTTTTGGTAACGCGGACGTTTTCCCAGTTGGTTCGATCGAATTCGATTGTGCTCTTCTCATGCGAAACATCCAACACGAGTGGCATGCACGTTGCCCTTTGTGCTGTTGACGATTTCGAACCACAGGTTTTGCGCAAAAAGAGGATTGGGCAAAAGAGGATTCTCAGCTGCGGGAAACCTGTATTCGATTTTTTTTGCCAGACATTTTTTGCCGATTCAACCCAAAAAAG
>JANMNR010000382.1:0-8287 GCA_031368325.1 Pirellula sp. | reverse complement strand
GGGGATTCGGAGTAACGGGCCTAGGTTCAAGGCGCAAGCCGCAAACATTGGTTATGCAGATCGTTGGCGAGTTGGCCGATGGCACCCTTGCAGAACGCCCTGTTTTTTCGGATCAGCATGTCGAGATCAACAAACCCTACTATGTGGCTGCCAGTGTTCGACTTGCAAAGGGCAATCAGCCCGGCACGGTGAGTTTCTATCTGAA
Organism: Pirellula sp.; assembly: GCA_031368325.1. GTDB lineage: Bacteria > Planctomycetota > Planctomycetia > Pirellulales > Pirellulaceae > JBKCUI01. Next base: position 8,082 of record JANMNR010000382.1, on the reverse strand, counting down.
GGACTTGTCGAACGATGATGAGCCGCTGTTGACCGCCGAGATCGAGCACGATGTCGTTGGTGGTTTTTCTAACACCTTGCCGCTGACGCTTGGTGGATTGAGTTCTGCAAAGCCGCGCACTTTTGATGGTTTGGTGGATGATGTGCGGTTTGTTGGGCGTGCGCTTACGGTAGATCAGCTTTTGTACTCTGCCGAGCGTTCGATTCCCGAAACGATTAGTTACTGGCAGTTTGAATCGGATCCAGGTGTGGTTCGAAACAGCGTCCAGGACCAGAATCATATCGATGCTAAAGGCAAGTCCATCGTTCGACTTTCTGTATCGGAGGCCGCGTTGGTCGACTACTGCCATTCCCTCCTTAACTCGAATGGGTTTTTGTATGTCCATTAAACGTACTGCACTCGGGTCAGCGTCCTATGCTTCGCGGCGCGAGTTCATTGCCAAGAGTGGTGCTGGATTCGGTGCGGTTGCACTCGCGGGACTCCTGTCCAAAGCGAATGCCTCCGACAATCCGCTTTCTGCCAAGAAGCCTCACTTTGTTTCAACGGCAAAACGGGTCATCTTTTTATTCATGGAGGGCGGTCCGAGCCATCTCGATTTGTTTGATCGCAAGCCATTGCTTCAAGAGTTGGCTGGGAAGACTATTCCCGACAGTTTCGGCAAAGTGGTGACTGCGTTCGGCGAAACCAAATCGCCGCTGCTGGCTTCAAAGCGAACATGGAAGCAGCATGGACAGTCTGGGATTTGGGTTTCCGATTGGTTGCCGAAGATCGCAGAGTGCATGGATGACATCGCTGTGGTGCGATCGTGTTGGGCGGATGGCATCAATCATTCGGCAGGCGTTTGTCAGATGAACACTTGTTCGATTCTCAGCGGGCGACCTTCGCTGGGAAGCTGGGTCAGCTATGGACTTGGCTCGGAGAATGAGAACCTACCTGCGTTTGTGGTCATGCAGGACAATGGGGCTCAAGTGGTCAATGGTCCGCGCAATTGGGGGCCAGGTTTCATGCCGGCGGTGTTTCAAGGGATTCGATTTCGGGAGGGCAAGCAGCCTATTCCCTACTTGAATTCGCCAGAGGGTATCGAAGACCGCCAGCAGATTTCGAAACTGGACTTTATCAATCAACTCAATCGCGATTACGCAACCGGGCATCCAGAGCAAACAGAACTCGAAGCGAGGATAGCAAGTTACGAGCTTGCATTTCGCATGCAAGCTGAGGCTCCGGAAGTGATCGACATCACCAAGGAGTCCGCTTCGACGCTTGAGCAGTACGGCGTTGGAACCAAGGAGACCGATTCGTTCGGAAGGCTATGCTTGTTGGCAAGACGTATGGCTGAGGGGGGCGTGCGGTTTATTCAGCTATATCACGGTGCTGGTAGCAAATGGGATTCGCATGCTGACATCGAACGGAATCACTCTGGCTTGTGCGCCTCGATGGATCAGCCAGTGGCAGCGTTGCTCAAGGATCTGAAGCAACGCGGGATGTTGGACGAGACGTTGGTCGTGTGGGGAGGCGAGTTTGGTCGCACACCGATGTCGGAACGAGGCAATGGTCGAGATCACAATCCATCGGGGTTCACGATGTGGATGGCGGGCGGTGGAGTGCGCGGCGGTCAGGTTTTGGGAGAAACGGACGAGCTAGGCTTGCATGCGATTGTAGACAGAGTGCATGTGCATGATTTGCATGCATCGATTTTGCATTTGTTGGGTTTGAACCACAAAGAGCTGACTTATATCCACAAAGGTCGTCCGGAAAGACCCACCGTGAATGAAGGTGAGTTCTTTAAAGCGTTGGTGGACGGCAAGGCTTTATGTGCGAATGCATGAAGTTAACGATCAACTGGTTCGCCGACATGTGCTAGTACATTTTTCAGATACGTTATGACGAAGCCAACCACGCCCAGTCAGACGAAGGTGCGGAGGCGCCGATGGTCGGGCGCGGCGAGGACGGTGCCTGTCCCGGCCAACGCGTCCATCCCCAGAAGTTATGCGGACCCGGCAGGAAGACGTTTCTCAGCACGTGTGGCCGCACAGCGTAGCCGCCGACGGCGATCAGTGCAGCGCGAGATGCTCAGTCATCGAGAGATCGGCTTTTATGGTGGCAACGGCATATCGGCGTAGCGTGTAGAGTCCGTCGAGCGCTGAGCCAGTGCTAGTAGTCCCAGCCTCGCGTGCCAGCCACTCCGCTCGCGTCATTTTGAGTCGAATCCCATGATGAAAGCCCAACCGAAAATTCAGCAAAACGCATGCGCCTTTTCGAGTTCGAGGACCTTCCGTTGTTCCCTGATTGGATTCGTCGCTTTATGACGCTTTACATTCATTCGCTTTATCGAATGCCCGGAACCGCGTCGCTCATTGTTCCACTGGTGAGTCGTGGGCATAACGGTGTCAGTGACCGAGTGATCGATCTACGACTCTGCTCCAAAGGTTTCCAGGAATCAAAACGCATTCCGAGCGGATGGTTCTTCCAGCTCTTTGAGTGTCTTGCGGGTACTACCGCCCATTCCTTTATTGCCCAATACTTGGAGCACCACCGATCGCCATTTGCGGAATTGAAAGACGTAAGCCCCAACGCTCAAAAGACAATTTGCACGCGACCAAAGTCCGATTGGGGCCTCGAATATATTTTGCACATGCCCTTTGAGTAGCTGTAAACGAACCATTCCATTCAGCTTCGCTGAGAATTCAACAGGATTCGACCACGATGATTCTTCTTCGATCGTTTCCTTGGCCGAGCAAGCCTCTTCATGGATTCGAAAGTAGAAAAGCTCCTCTGGGATCTCCGCACATCTGCCTCGAAGTGACAGAGCACTGAGCACTACTTTTTCCCATCCGAAGTGTGGTTTCCAAAGGGACGTTACTCTTAGGACATCAGAGCGGATTAAGCCGTAAATGTCAAAGCATGCCGAATTGCCCAGCAGTACGCTCCGAAACCGTTGATGGGCGCTGCGAATCACTCCGGAATCGGCCAGCTTCGGACGCTGGCCGTCATCCAAAATCAATACTTCTGCCGCACCGCTTAAGTCACATCCGCTGGTAATCACTTTTTGCCCATGTTTGTCGATAACTCCAACTCGCGATTGACACCACACTACCGAGGAGTTGCAATCCAAGACCTCGACGCATTGAGCTAGAAACGTCGGTGAGTACAGGTCATCATGAGCCGCCCACCGAAAATATTTCCCCTTGGCAAGTTCAAAAACGCGGTTGAAGTTCCAGGGAGCGCCTCTGTTCATCGGTTGACGCTCAAAACGCACTCGAGAATCACGGGCTACGTAACCACGGCAAATTGTCTCTGTCTCGTCCGTGGACGCGTTATCGGAAATCACCAACTCGAAATCGTCGAACGACTGGGAGAGCAAACTGTCTAGTGTCTCCACGAGAAAATTTGCACCGTTGAAAACAGCGAGACCAACACTGACTTTTGGAGTACGATCGCCGATTTTATTACTTCTCCTTACCAATTCACATCTCGCGATTCGAAAAGTCAAACCGTTAAAGGTTTATTTCGGTCCGGTCGTGGCCCACCTTTGCCTACTCGCGCTGGAGCCACTATGGATTGCGAGGGCTGCATCCATAATAGTTTACGATCGAATGTCTAGAGGTCAAAGGCGCGAGCGAACGGTTCCTGCAACCCTTTCGTCAATTCTTTATTTTCTACCTTCCCGTGAAATTGATGTTTCGACCGATTTTGGCTTTTTTCAATACCACTGCATCGCAAAATGCGAGAGCCGATCGATGGCTTTCTCACATTGATCGTAATTGTCGATATACGGAAACAACTCGGCGGACAAGGAATCCAACGTTTGCTTGAGTTGGCTTTCAGACGCCTGAAAATGGGCCCAGCTCGGTTTTGCGTTTGCAGGTGTCTCTTGCGCACGAAAGCGAGTTCCATTCGATGTGTTCGACATTTCTCGGAGCTTCTTGGCCAACATCGCGGTTACTCCCTCGCGGATCACTTCATTTTCGTGTTTCATAAGAGGGATAATTGCCTGATATCCCTCAGGCGAAAGCGAATGCGCTACTATCTGAACGCTGGGGCGAATTAAACCCGACGCGATCGATGCTCGATTCCAGTTGTAGGCAATCATGTCGAGGGGGGTGACGCTTAAGAAGATCAGAAACAAGAACATCGCAATTAATTCTCGCTGAATGAGCCAAACAAACGATTTGCGTTGAACGATCTTGATGAGGACCAATGCAAATCCTACGACCACGCAAGTGATACCAAAGTACCCGATGATCCGCATGCGAGTCATCCCATTGAACTGAACGTAGATCCACATTCGGTTGTAAACGCTACACGCCAACAACAAATTCAATCCAGACCAAATCCAGGTCAGCCGATGCAGCGTGGATTTGTGTTGATCGTTAGTCGCGACTCGAAAAATCCAAGATAGAAGAAACGTTGCTACCGCCAAAGCCACCGTCAGCCAGGCTGCACCGCGATGTGCGTAACCCGAGTATTGAAAGCCCTCCGGAAACTCTCGAAACCAGAAATTTGCAAACTCGATGAAAAGGTAGATAGAGAATAACACAATCACGGAAAGCAGAGTATTGAAATGGACTCGATAGGTTGTTTTTGTCATGGGACCCACCGCGCCTTGTACTGCTGCGTGATGCCGCCAAGGGAGCTTTCGTTCGAGTGCATCGATCCATTTGGGGGCGACCATCATCCCCAAGGCAATAATGCCGACGAAGCACCAACATAGGATCTGCAACAAGAAGTAGCTGCCCAGCCAACTCGCCAGATCCGAGAATAGGGACGACGTTCCGTTCCAGACCCATGTTAATGCAGCAGGGTTGGCGAACAGAAAAACAGCTGCGAAGACGAGACAGACAATGGTAGGAAATCCCCATTCCCTCCATCTTAAATCAAAGAGCTGGCGACGCAGCGAGCCGAGTCTAATGACGATTTCTCCCAGCGGTCCGAAGGCCTGCACCATGACTTGCGATAGAAACAGTAAAAGGCGATCCACCCACGGAAAAAGGCCATGCACGGACAACGCAAACGCGGCTAGCAATAGACCACTCAAGACTGGCAAGAAAGGATTCCATTGCCAGTACGAACGTGCAGCGAGCAACAGCAGCAAAAGCGAGGTTGCAACCTGAGCCATGCGAGCGGTCTTTGTCGTCGATCGAGAGAACGTCGCAGAGAACAAAATCCCTGCGAGGATCAATGTGAAACAAGCCCACCCAACCGCTCCGCCACTCGTCTGGTACACGAGCAAGTCCCAGCTGACGATGGTTGCGATCATGCTGAGCAGTAATATCCACATCTGACGATCGGACGATGCCGATAGACAAGGCGGGGTTGTGACGGGCGGAACCGTCGCTGCGTCGCGTGCAAGTACGGGTGGTGGCGACGGGATTGGCCTGACATCAATGGATGGAACAGAATGCATGACGTTGGCCCCCGAGCGATTTTTGATACTGCTTTCACTTTGCATTGCAAAGTATAGCCGGATCAACTTCGTCTCGTCAACGAAATCGAGCATTTTGCGGAGAAAACGGATGATTTCAGAAACCCGACGCGTCCGGTATCCCAACGCAAAACTCTTCGATATTCTTAGTAGCGGGCTGTAATGGTAGGGCAACCCATCCTCACATCGCTGCCATGGAACACAAAACGAACGTAACCCCAGGAAGAATATCATGCGAATACGACGCCGCAATTTTCTCCAATCCACGTTGCTCGCATCTATTGCAACATCTGTTTCTCCGCCAGTTCTCGCCGTTGCCGAGCGTGCTACTCGGATCTTGTTGCGATCATCGTGGCAGACCGTAAACATTGGGGACATCGCACACACACCTGGTGTCCTTGCGATCTTGGAAAAGCACTTTCCAGAAGCCGAGGTACAGTTGTGGCCGAGCAGCGTTGGAAACGGAGTCGAGGAAATGTTGCAGGCACGGTTTCCAAAAGTGAAGATCATTCAAGGTGCTGACAATCTGAAATCCGCGTTTGTTGAGTGCGACTTTCTCCTGCACGGCTCCGGGCCTTCGCTAGTTGCTGAAAAGGATGTGGTGCGTTGGAGGAAAGAGACAGGAAAGCCCTATGGAGTCTTTGGCATTACGTTTTCAATGACCGATTCGACCGCGACCAAGCCAGCGAGTGATAGCCGACTTGCAAGCAGCATCGAAATGCTCAGTGGCGCGAAGTTTGTCTTCTTTCGCGACTCGGTGTCGTTGGAGCTTGCGAGGTCCAAAGGTTGCACGTGCCCAATTATGGAGTTCGGACCCGATGGTGCTTTTGCAACCGACTTAAGCGATGACGCAAAGGCCAATGCCTTCCTGAAAGCGAACGGACTCGAGGACGGAAAATTCCTCTGTTGTATTTCAAGACTGCGATACACGCCGTACTGGACTATCCCCGCAAAGAAAGCGATTCGCGACGATAACAAGCACGATCGCAACGAAGCGATGAAGGAGCATGACTGCAAACCTCTGCGCGATGCGATTACGGCAGTCGTGAAAAATACCGACCTCATGATTTTACTGTGTCCGGAAGACGAGACTCAAATGAAAGTGAACAAAGAGATGCTCCTCGACAAGCTGCCTGCCGAAGTAGGAAAACGGTGCGTATGGCGAAAAGACTACTGGCTCACTGCGGAAGCGCTGAGTACGTATCGTCGAAGCGCCGGGCTGTTTGGCCATGAAATGCATTCGCCGATCATGTGTATCGGTAACGGCATCCCGGCCATCGTTTGCCGCTGGAGCGAGCAAACCAGCAAGGGCATGATGTGGCGAGACATTGGCCTCGGTGATTGTCTTTTTGACTTTGACAACGAAGAGGAATTGCGAGCGATGCCGGCTACCGTTCTGGCGATGGCAACAAACCCTGATGCCGCTAAGGCAAAAGCGGCCGTAGGACGCAAAATCGTCGAACAGCGACATCGAGATATGGTGGCTGTCATGAGGAGGGTAATGTAACACGAGGCTCGCAAGCTAGGGGTGTCACAGGTTAATCGTTTGCTTGCTCGTCTTGAAGTTGCACATTTCATTTCTTTTCGGGCCAAAGGTCCAACAATTTACCTAGCCTAGGCCGAAGGTCTGGGTTGCATGCAGCCCTTTTTCCTGAATTCCCCCTAGGCCTTTGACGGATCGTTTGTCAAACTTACGGACCGTGAATTCGAAATTTTGCCAAAGGAAAGAGAAAAATGCAGTCTGAAGATGCTGATGACGAAGTGGATTCCCGTTTGGACGGTTTGGTGGCCGCGATTGAAGCGGAAGATAAACCGGCCATTCTGGATTGGATTCGCAGTGAACACTTTACTTTGGTGTCTCTCAGCAACGACGAAGAGTCGCTTTCGGCCATGATTTTGGAAACCGAAGAGTTTCCTGCTTTGGTCGCGTTTCTCAGTTCGGACATAGGTCCCCGGCGCCAACACATGCGCACCATCGGCACCCTGCGTATCCGCCACCCCGTCGCTAATATTGGCATCGCTGCCGCCCGAGCCGCTGATGACGTTGCCGTCGGCAACCAGCGGACCATCCTCGGTCACGCTGTCAACATCGGCCCGCGCCACCGGCACATCGTCGACGATGTCGATGCGAAGCGTCGTGCTCGCATCGTCGGCCGGGTTGCCGTCACTGTCGGCGACCACCACGGCGAAGCTCTCGTACGCGGTCGCATCGGTGTCGTTGTCGACGTTGTCGGCCAGCGTATAGCTGTAGCTGATCGTCCGCGCCGCAGGGTCCACCGCGGTCACCACCAGCGTCCCATAGTCGCCCGCGATGCTCGCCCCAACCACCACCGCCACGCCGTTGATGGTCACCGTGCTCGCGCCGTCGCCATGGGTGTAGCTGATCACCCCCGTGGTGATCTCGCCGTCGCCCGCCGCCGCCGAGCCCGCCGGCTCGCCGCCCCGCGCTGGAAGACCCGCTTCAAAGACGATTGTGCCCTGGGCACCAACCTGCGGCACCGTCACGCTCGGCACGTCGTTGCTGCCGTTGATCGTGATCGTCAGCGTCGAGGGCGAGGTGTCGCCGTCATTGTCCTGAAGCGTATAATTGAACGCATCGCTCAGCGTCTGGCCAGTGGTCAGCGCCTGGACCGCCGGATTGGCATTGTCGAGCGTGTAGC
>JANMNR010000556.1:0-1919 GCA_031368325.1 Pirellula sp. | reverse complement strand
GCGGTATATCGATCTGCTCCCGGGCGGCAATTACAAATCGATGGTCAGGGGAGATATCGAACGAAGTGTGGTTCAATGCCGACGAGGTGATTCTCGCAGGAGATGTTCCGTCGAGTTTGACTCTATGCAATTGTGCGTTGTACGGATTGGCGTCGCTAAAGGCCGTGTAGTAAATCAACCCGGCCTTTTCATCGACCTTGGTGACCGCGCCACACGGATACTCTGCGATCTTGCTGAGCGGATTGAGCAAGCGACCATCTAGGTGTCGCAATTGAAAGTGCTTCCAACCGTTCGACTCAGTCTCCCAGATGAATCGCTTGTTGTCATCTAGAAAACGGATGGCGGGGCTATTGTCTTGCCAAGTCGATTGGCGTTCCGTAAGAACCGTTCGCATGTTGAGCGTCGCGGTATCAATGGCCAAAACGTTTAAGACATCTTGACGACGATTGGTTCGGTTGACCAGCAGCTCATTTCCTTCGGGAGAAAAGCGGATAGCGTAAAGGTATTGCGTTGGTTCACCGTCGATGGAAACTTTTTTGGAGCTCTTGCTCGCGACATCGTAGATCCAAATCGCCACGCGTGGGTTCGGATCGCCAGCCTTGGGGTAACGCACCGATTGCAGTTTGGTATAGTTGGCGGTGTTGTCGAGAGTCAAATGGTAATCGGCCATTTCCCGTTCATCGATTTCATAGTATGCCAGCTTGGAGCTATCGGGCGACCACCACATGGCATCGCTTTGCTTTAGCTCCTCACCATAAACCCAGCAGCCGGTCCCAAATCTCAATCGATCCACGCCGTCCTCTGTAACTGGTGTTTTCTCCTTGTCGGTTGAGGTGGATTCAAGGATGACGTTGAAGTCGCGGTAGACGGCTTTCCATTTTCCATCCGGCGAGGTCACTTCGGTTCGTTGTTGTGCCCGCCCAACTGGGGCTTGACCGGTTCGACGTTGGCCTCGGCGACCGTCCTGTGTGTCCGCTGATGGTGACGGCGAGCTGGTGTTGGCATCGGAGACAGCAAAGTTTTTTAAGTCGATCGATTTGCGTTTTCCAGCGACCGTGTATTGAACGGATGCTCCGTCCTCCGACCAGTGGATTTGTTCCACCCGTCCACCGCCGCTTAACTCGGCTCGAAGCGCAGAGATCTGGCGATACTGTTCATAACCGGGCAGTTCCTTGAACGTCAGCTGAGCATGGAGCAGGCCACAAGGTATCACGCAAAACGCGGCACTCATGGCTAGAGCGTAAACTCGATTTATCATTTTGTGTTTTCTCAATTCAAGGGGAATCTCAGGATGCACTTACGAAACAGGATTGGGGGGACTAGACCCGTCCGAGACGGTCGAGGGCTTCCTCTGCCCATGGGCTTTGGGGGGAAAGTTGGAGGAATCGTATCCAATGTCGTGCGGCTTGATCCGTTTCTGCAACTTCATCCAGGCATTTGGCCAAATGGTAGTGTACATCGGGATAACGGTCGTCGCGTGCCAGTGCTCCTTGAAACGCTGCGATCGCAAGAATGGTCTGGCCAGCTTCCGCGAGAACACAGCCTAGATTTGCACGCGCCTCGATGAAGTCTTCGTCCAGTTCAATCGCGTTGTAATAGCGTTCGCGCGCCGCCGACGAATCCCCTGTTCGATAAAGTAGCTCCGCCAGCTGAAAACAAATATCCGCGGTCATTCCATAGCGTGCAAGGATGATTCGATACCATCCGATGGACTGTTCCAAGCGCCCTTCGTCCTCAAGCTCCTCTGCCGCTTGAATCAACTCGTCTCGCGTCCAGTTTTTGATGTCATCCGGATTTGCATTCGCGGAGCTGCCAGGGTTTTCGTCGGCGGCGCGCGAACGCTATTACAACGCGATTGAACTGGACGAAGACTTCATCGAGGCGCGTGCAAATCTAGGCTGTGTTCTCGCGGAAGCTGG
>JANMNR010000347.1:0-13324 GCA_031368325.1 Pirellula sp. | reverse complement strand
GATGAAGGCGACACGGTTCAAGTTACAGGCAACTTAATTGATGTAGGGCAATTTGACCGTCATCGCGTGATTGTGAACTGGGGTGATGGTACATCGAGCCCTGCGACGGTGGTGCATGTGTTGGACGCATTGCCTACAGATCCGATCCGTTATGCATTTACAGCAACGCACACTTTTGGCGACAACTTCAATCCAGCCAGTATCGTAGTTACTGCCGAGGATGGCCGTTACGATGGTAGTTCGTTCGAGGAGGACGGCGGAGTTGCCACGACCTCATTAGCAATAAGTGTTCGCAATGTGGCCCCGAAAGCCTTCATTGCACCAACCTTGGACTCGACGTCGACGGCTACGACCTTGTTGGCGCAGGTTACTGACCCCGGGTTTAACGATACTTTTGAATATGTCTGGTCGATTAATGGCAATACGGTAATGAGCGATGGAGATTCCGCTCCCGAACGGTTGCTGCTTGATACAACCACGTTTACCTCTCCACCGCATATTTCCGTAACGATCAGAGACGATGACGGTGCAGTGGGGACTTTTGATGTCTTGGCGATTTTCGGAACGGAAGCCGCAGAAACGTTCACCATCAATGGCAGCGGTAGTTCGGCTGGTTACACGATTTCGAGTCCGTCCGGTGAATCACCGAGCATTTCCCTAATTAGGAATGGGTCGATTGCGGCATATAGTCAAAACATCCTGGTAATGGGCTTTGGAGGGGAAGACTTGCTAGATGCGTCTGGTCTGTCAGCGGACTACACTGCCATTCTTGATGGCGGCGCGCAGGAAGACTATCTGATAGGGGGGGCCGGTGAGGACTACTTCTTCACACATAATGGCAACGACACGGTCGACGGAGGGGCCGGAAATGATACGTTCTTGCTGAAGCCAAACAGCACGCTGACCGTGATTGACACCAGTGGCAACAACAAGCTTGACTTTTCATTGGCTAAATTTGACGACAACACAGGTATCACTTTCGACCTGAGTGCCATCAAAACGGACTCGTTGAGTACCCAAACCGTCTCGACCAGTGGGTCGACAGCGCACATAGTTCGGGCCCAGGGAATCTTTTCGACTTTGGTGGGTAGCCCGTTCGGAGATACGTTGACTGCCGCTAGTAGTGCAACCGTTTCAGGCGGTGCCGGAAAAGATCGCTTGAAGATTGCCAACGGTGTCGAGAACGCATTTCTGCGTGGTGGGGCGGATGATGACATCTTCAGCATCGATGTCAGCGCGACGGTGACGAACATCAATTTTGGCGGCGATGATGGGATTGATGAGTTGACCAATTTGGGAACCATCGTCGGGTTGACGTTCAGCGGTGGAGCCGATGATGACATCTTTACCAATGCTTTAGGAGCTGAAATTTCAGGGCTCAATTTCGGAGGTGACGATGGGATCGATGAGTTAACCAACTTTGGGTCCATCGATGGCCTCATATTCAGCGGTGGCGCTGATGATGACATCTTTACTAATGCCTTGGGCGCTGAAATCGCCGGGCTTAACTTCGGCGGCGACGATGGCATCGACGAGTTAACCAATTTTGGATCCATCGACGGCCTGACGTTTAGTGGTGGTGCCGACGACGACATCTTTACCAATGCTTTGGGTGCCGAGATTACTGGGCTCAATTTCGGGGGTGACGATGGTATCGACGAATTAACCAACTTTGGATCCATCGATGGCGTAACGTTCAGCGGTGGGGCGGACGACGACATCTTCACGAATGCCCTGGGCGCGGAAATTACTGGGCTTAACTTCGGCGGCGACGATGGGATCGACGAGTTAACCAACTTTGGAACCATCGATGGCATAACGTTTAGCGGCGGGGCGGACGACGACATTTTTGTTAACGTGGGCACGGTCACTGATTTGAATTTCGGTGGCGACGACGGCGCGGACATCTTTACAAACAGGGGTTTGCTGGAAGGCAATCTCGTCTTTAACGGTGGGGCCGATGACGACGTTTTCAATAACCAGTTGGGCGGAACGGTCGACGGTCTGAATTTCGGTGGGGATGATGGTGCTGACCTCTTCATCAATTTGGGGGCCGCCGTCGACCTGACCTTCAGCGGTGGCGCTGATGACGATATTTTCACCAACGGTGCTGGCGCAACGATCGACGGGCTTAATTTCGGTGGTGACGATGGAGCCGATCTCTTCAGAAACCTTGGTACCGTCACTGGCCTGACGTTCACGGGAGGTGCTGACGATGACCTGTTCTCAAGTAGTGGATTGCTGGTTGGAGAGATCAGCTTCTTTGGAGATATGAATCCAGCTGATCCCATGTTCGATCCAACGGTCGCTGGTAATGACACCTTGATTATCGGTGGTTCGGCCAGTCGTGCCACGCTCACGAAGCTTTCATTTGCGGGAGGTAAAGGTAGGGATTCATTCCAAAATAACGCAGGTGGTTTCTCTTCGATCTCCTTCTCCGGTGGCGCTGATGACGATGTATTCGAGAACAATGCCGATGGCATCGCGGAGATCAACTTTGGCGGTGACGATGGAGCCGACATCTTTGAAAACAACGGGAATGCAGTGGTTTCCTTGGTCTTCTATGGTGGCGCTGATGACGATATTTTCGTCAACCAAGGTACGGTCGTCGACTTGAACTTCGGTGGTGATGATGGCGCTGACCTGTTCCAAAACTCAGGGGCAGTGGTCGAGCTAGTTTTCAGTGGTGGAGCGGACGACGACATTTTTAACAATGTCGGAACGGTTGGTGAAGTGACGTTCAGTGGTGGTGCTGATGATGATATTTTTGTGAACAGTAGCCTTGGCACGATTGTCGAGTTAACCTTCAGCGGAGGCGCCGACGACGACGTGTTTCAAAACAATGGTACCGTTGAGAGTATCAATTTCGGCGGTGACGAGGGCGCCGACGTCCTCACCAATTATGGCCGCTTCGACAGTATGGTTTTCACCGGCGGTGCGGATGACGATGTGTTTGCAAGTTACGGACTGCTGGTTGGCGATATCAGTTTCCAAGGTGACATGGACCCCGCAAAACTTGGTTTCGATGCTAGCGTAGGCGGCAACGATACCATGATCGTACGCGGTTCCGGTGATGGCCTGGCGTCAACCAAAATCTACTTCAATGGTGGCAAAGGTAACGATTCGTTCCAAAACAATGCCAGCGGTTTCAGTTCCATCACGTTTACGGGCGGAGCGGATGACGACATCTTCCAGAACAACGCAGCTGGGATCAGTGAGATCAACTTTGGCGGCGACGATGGGGCTGATATTTTTGAGAATAATGGGGCCAATGTTGACGGGCTGACGTTTAGCGGTGGAGCGGATGACGACATCTTCATCAACGACGGTGCTTCCGTCGCTGATTTGGTTTTCAATGGCGGCGCGGACGATGATATCTTCGTGAATACGGGCGAGAACGTTAGCGGTATCAACTTTGGTGGTGACGATGGCAGCGATGAGTTGCTGAATACCGGCACGGGACTAGTAGGAGTTGTGTTTACTGGTGGTGCGGACGACGACATTTTTATTAACAATGCCGCTGGCCTTGAGGATTTGACTTTCAACGGTGGTGCCGATAACGATCGCTTCTGGAACAAAGCCCGAGGTGTGCAGTCCAGTGGGATTGTATTCAATGGAGACGATGGAGCCGATATTTTTATCAATGACGCAGCGTCCGTCGCAGAATTGACGTTTAAGGGCGGCGCTGACAACGATGGCTTCCAAAATAATGGATCGAATGTGTCGCTGGTTACCGTCGATGGTGGATCAGGGATGGATACGGTAATCAATACTGGGGCACAGCTCGCCGGTCTGGTTTTTGGCGGCGGTAGTGGTAACGACACGATGCGTAATCGCGGCTTTGACGTGGGTCGCATCGAAATGGCCGGTGATGACGGATCGGATGTATTCATAAATGAAGGCATCGGCGCCGCAGAATTGGTATTTGTCGGCGGCGCGGATGATGATGTGTTCACTAATAACGGTGAGGCGGCTACGTTGACCTTCGCCGGTGGTGCTGACGACGATATCTTTCAAAACAACGGCACGGTTGAAGAAATCAGTTTTGGTGGTGACGACGGAGACGATCTATTCCAGAACAATGGCCCAGCCGTATCCTTGGTCTTTCATGGCGGGGCAGACGATGACGTTTTTGTAAATAATGCGGATAACTTGCAGGGGCTGAGCTTCGGTGGCGATGATGGGGTCGACACGTTGATTAACAATGGCGATGGCTTAGGGTCGATAGTGTTTACGGGTGGTGCCGATAGCGACTATCTCCGTTTGTTGGGAAGCAATCTTGGAGACGTCGATTTCCAAGGTGGTGATGGCAGCGACACGTTTGAGTACAACGGCGTAGCCGCGGTTGGAAAGGTTGTATCGTTTCGCGGTGAATCTGGGGATGACTTCTTGGCATGGCAGGGTGCGGCCTCCTCTGCGATCTTCCGGGGTGGTGCAGGCAACGATTTGGCGTTTATCGTCGGTATTGGCGACCTCGCCTTGAATGGCGATGAAGGTAACGATACTTACACCTTCATAGGCAATCCGCGTGCATCCGTGACGATCGGAGAAACCTATACCGGAGCGAGCGATGCGGCGGTTGATACGGTTAATTTTTCCGCGTTCACCGGTGGAGCGATTAGCGTCGATCTGCGCAGTACTTTGCCGCAGCCGCAAGGGATCCCGACAGCTCCCGCGAATGTTCCTAATTTTACACTGACGCTTGTTGATGGAATGGGAGTCGAATCGGTGGTAGGAACCCCATTTGGTGACATGATTCAAGGCAACGCGCGAAACAATGTTCTCAACGGAGCAGAGTACTTTAATGGATTTAGCCAACAAACGGGCTCGACGACTATTGCTGGACAACGCGGCCAAACGCAATGGGTATTACTCGATTTCGACTCTCGCACGGAGACTGGCGAGCATATTTACACACCCGAAGAACGCGAAGCGATTCAGCGCCGTGTGGAATCAGTGTACCGAGGGCCGAACACCGGCGCGCCTTGGTTCGACGTTCGAGTCGTCTTGGAGGACGCTGAGATTCCCTATCAAACCGATGCCGCAACGCAGCACGTTGATTTTGCAACGATCTACTTTAATGACACACCTGCCTCTGGAAGGCCGGGGGGGTTGGCCAGCGAAGTCGATTTGGGGAATGTGAACTTAGGTGGTTCCGCGCAAGTGCAGATCAACGGACTGTTGGGTGGTGCTATCACCGCAGAAGAAGCAAATACGGAGAAAGAGGAAGCTCAGCCTTCGGGTTTGGATTCGGGCGCGCACAGTCACACGACTTTGTTTGGAGATGCTCAAGTAGGATCGCTTAAACCGGAAGCCACTTCCGAAAACTATATCAAGCTGTCCTCCAAGGTGGCTGCCCACGAACTCGGGCACTTGCTTGGATTGAGGCATCAGGATTCGTTCGGACCGATCGGCTACGGTATTCATAATCCACCAGGAGGCAGTGCTTACAACCCGACCTATACTGGACCCGCAGGGGGCTTTGAATCCTTTGATCACCTGGCTGGTTCACCGGCCTCGATTGGATCCTCTCGCTTTACGGATTTGAACGATTTGTTTTTTGGCGAACGCGAGTCGTTGAAGTTAGCCTTTGCCGGTAGCGATCCGGCGATCACGACGTTGGACGAAACGCACAGCGCGGGTGGTAGCCACAACAGTTTCGCTTCCGCTCAGACCTTGCAATTGGTAAATATGGCTGTCCCGAATACGCTCAGCAAAGGACTGAATGCTGCCAAGAGTCAGTTTGTGCAGCTCAAATCGGTAATCGGTCAGATCAAGATCGACGCATCGACGGATCCCGGCGTTAGCGAAAACGATTGGTACTCGTTTAGCGGCAAGGCGGGCGAATTGGTCAACATTGACGTGCTCTCGAATTCGCTGGTTGGGCGATTTGGTTCAGCGACCAATGACTACATCGACTCGATCGTCCGAGTCTACAGTCTGGATGCATCGGGTCAACCCGTGCTGGTTCCTTATCATTCGGGTGTGGCGGTTAATGACGATCAGTTTGAACCAACGGATTCGAGCTTGATTGACTTGGTGCTGCCAGCCGATGGAACCTATTACATCGAAATCGATACGTTTGCACGGGGCGCAGGCGATCCGTTAAGCGACCCAACGAATCCAAGTAGTCCGCTCAGTCCCTCCAATACTCTACGAACCACCAACCCCGAGGTTTATCAGCGCTTTGTTGATACCGTGCGCAATACGGACACCGGCAATTACCAATTGATTCTGTACCGCCATGCGAGTGCGAATTCCACAGACGACTTCGACTTTATCAAGGGCAATGGTGGCGTTGATCAAATAAATGCAGGGTCTGACGACGATTATTCGACGAGCTTCGCACTTGGTGGAACGACAGTTCTGCACGAAGGCGATACGTTTTCGCGTGAAATTAGCCTCTCCGATCGAGCCGCCACGAGCTGGGAGGGTAGCAGCGTTGATTATGGCGATGGTAGCGGGCCACAGACTCTAGTTGTACAGGCCCGAGGCGATGGATCGCTGTATTTTGATCTCGAGCATACCTATCGAGACAATGATGCCGACAGCCAATATGAGGTAACGGTCACCATCGTCAATGATTTTGGAAATACCATCTCGGAATCGCTGCTACTGACTGTGTCAAACGTGGAACCGACTAACGTCAATGCCGGAGGCGATCAGACGCTGAACGAAGGTGACACAGTCAGTTTTAGCGGCAGCTTCACGGATACGGGAAGTGCTGACACGCATACACAGACCTGGAGCGTAGTAGCCACCAATGGTCAAGTAGTTTTGGGTGGCAGCGGCGGCAGTTTCTTCTTTGTTCCCAATGACAACGGTACCTATACAGTGACCTACACCGTACTGGATGATGACGGCGGATCCACAAGTGATGAGGTGGTGGTCACGGTCAAGAATGTCAAGCCTCAGAATGTGAATGCAGGCGATGACCAGACGGAGCTCGAAGGTGACATAGTCAGTCTCAGTGGCAGCTTCACAGATCCGGGAAGTGCTGACACACATACTCGGACCTGGAGCGTAGTGGCCAGCAACGGTCAAATAGTCTCGGGTGGAAGCGGTAGCATTTTCTCCTTTGTCCCCAATGACAACGGCACGTATACGGTGACCTACACCGTGCAGGATGATGACAGCGAATCCATAAGTGATGCGGTGGTGATCACGGTCACGAATGTGATTCCTGTGATTAGTGGCGTGATAGTCGATGCGACAGTCCTCGATGAGAATGGCTTGGTGAAGCTCAGCGGGAATTTCACCGATACCGGTACACAAGATACACACTCCGTTGTGATCAACTGGGGCGACAACACAACTACGACCTTGGACTTGGCCGCAGGCGTGACCAACATTCCAGAGACGAGCCATCAATACAAGGACAACGGCAGCTACACCATCAGTGTGTCGACTACGGATAAGGATTTGGCGAGCACAACGGCAAGTACATCCATAGAGGTCAAGAACGTATCGCCTCGCCAAGCATCTGTGGTTCTTACGCTTGGAGTCATTGACGAGGGTGGTTCGACCAGCCTGTCGGGGAGTTTTGTTGACCCTGGCACCCTGGATACCCACAGCATCGTGATCCATTGGGGCGATAACTCAGCTACGACGTTGTTTTTGGCAGCAGGGGTGACGAGCATTCCGGCTACGAGCCATCAGTACAAGGACGACGGTAGCTTTCCGATAAGTGTGGCGATTACGGATAAAGATTCTGGTAGCGTCAATGCCAGCACTTCGGTAGTGGTCAGGAAGGTTGCACCAACGGTATCTGCGAACAACTCGACGGTTGTGGTCAATAGTACCAATTTCGCCAACAATTCGGGTACTTTCTTTGATCCTGGAGATGATATCGTCATGCTGAGTGCGTCAAAGGGCACTATTACGCAGAACAACACCGATGGAACTTGGAGTTGGACCTATGATGCTCGCAATACAACAGGTACATCGCTTAGCGTTACCATAACAGCCACAGACGACGACAACACATACTCCGCAGTGACGTTCACGGTCGTTCTAAGTCGTCCTGCAGTTGTCTCGCTGGTCACGCCCGAGGATGGCGTGCAACGTCAAGCGAGCCAGTTTACGTTCAGTGCAACGGATCCAGATGCTTTCGATCAAGACGGCATGTTCACTTATTTGATTGACTGGGGAGACAGCAGCGAAGTTGAGGTAAAAACGGGTGGTTCGATCTTGACGATCCCTCACACATACACTGAAGTTTCGGCTCGAGGAGTGTTCACGATTTCCGCAACCGTGAAGGACCCGCATGAAATCCCAAGCGTTAGCGCGGCTTCGGCTGAGTTCGGTGTACTGGGGTGGAGTATCATGCCTGACCCCAACGCTCATGCGAACTTGCCAGGATGTATTTTGGTGGTAGTGGGAACTCAGGGCACCGACGATATCAAGATCTATGGTAAGCATGATGACAAGTTTAGGATCAAGATCAAGGATCGCGATGACGACCAGCGATACAAGGGGACAGTGTATGGCGATGTTTCCCGTATCCTTGTGTTCGGATTAGGTGGTAACGACAAGATCACGCTTGACGACGATATCGAAGTCGGCGCTTCGATTTGGGGTGGCTTGGGCGACGACAAAATCAAGGGCGGCGAGGGTAATGACCTCATCCTGGGTGAATCGGGTGATGACACTCTCTATGGTGGCAAGGGCAGCGATATCCTAATTGGAGGAACAGGGGCCGATGATATCTACGGCGACCAGAACGACGATATTCTGATCGCTGGGTACACGGTCTTTGACAACGATTTCAATCGCTTGGCTTCGGCAAATGACGCACGCAAGTTGAGCTTCGAACATCAGCGAATGGCATTGGAAGCCATCTTGAGTGAATGGACTAGTTCGCGAAGCTACGGCAATCGCGTGGACAATATCAAAGGGGCCAACAATTCGACCTTGCCACGCAAGAACGCAAACTATTTCTTGAAAACGGGTGGAACTCGCGACACCGATACTGTCTTTGATGATGGGGTAGTCGACCGTTTATGGGGCAACTCTGGCGACGATTGGTTTCTTGCGAACACGATCAACGAAGCTGGATCAGTTCTAGACATCATCAAGGACGCCAAGAGAGATGAAATCGCGAACGACCTGAAGAAATGGTGGTAGGAATGGGTGATGACGAAGCAACAATGAATGTGAAGATGTAGACCAAAGGTTGGTGTAGAGGCAAATTCAATGTCAAATAAGAGAAATGGGGAAAGCGACGGTCCGCAACCAGACGTTACCCTTGCATTGGACGCACAAGAAATGGCTCGGCAGAAAGCCACGGGGGGCAAAGATGTAAATGCTGAGACGGTTGGTCCGTCACAAATAAACTTGGATACAGATTCAGGTACACCTCCTGGTTTGCAGGCGACGATCGGTCCTCCAGGCTCTGCTGCACCATCCTTGAGTTCATCTGAGCCGCTCAATGATGTAACCGGCGTGTTTACGAATGACGCCAGTTGCGCGACGGGTAACTTTACGTTTGATCAATTCTCCGTGCCTACCGCGACTCCGTCTTCACAGCCTCCCATACCCAAAAGGGTTGGCGGTTACCAAATTTTGGGGCTGCTTGGCCGAGGTGGTATGGGCGTTGTTTATCGCGCCAAGCATATCAAATTAGGGCGTGAAGTTGCGCTGAAAATGGTGCTGGCAGGCGGGCATGCTTCGCCTGAACAACTACAACGGTTCATTTTGGAAGCTCAGGCAGTTGCCCACCTTCAGCATCCCAACATCGTGCAGATCTTTGAAGTAAGCGAGCACGAAGGATTGCCCTATTTTTCATTGGAGTACGTTGACGGTGAACCGCTGGATGTGCAACTACGAAATCACTTGCCTGAGGCGAACGAAGCGGCGAGGCTGATGGCAACGCTAGCCGTTGCTATGAAGTATGCCCATGATCACGGTATCCTTCATCGCGACCTCAAGCCCGCCAACGTGCTGATGGCCCGCGATGGCACGCCGAAAGTAGCCGACTTCGGGTTAGCCAAAAAACTGGAAGATGCAGATGATTCTGCAAGTACTCGTACAGGCACGGTGATGGGTACACCCAGCTACATGTCACCCGAGCAGGCGAGCGGTCAGATTCGCGAGTTGGGACCTGCCACGGACCAGTATTCGCTTGGGGCCATGCTATATGAACTTCTCACGGGCAGGCCCCCTTTTTTGGGTGCCAAACCTATCGAGACCATTCTGCAAGTGTTGCGAGACGAGCCGATACCGCCCAGCCAACTGCGACCAAAGTGCCCAGCTGATTTGGAAACGATTTGCCTCAAGGCTTTGCAGAAATCACCAGCGCAGCGTTACGCATCGTGCGCGGAGTTTGCCGACGATTTGTTGCGATATTTGGCTGGTGAGCCGATTCTGGCGCGTCCGGTTGCGATGCCCGAGCGGATCTGGCGATGGTGTCGGCGTAACCCGAAGATTGCGATTCCCTCGGCCGCGGCCATTCTCATGATGCTGATTGCGACCACCGTCTCAACTTGGTCCTATATGACTGTTTCAGCTAAGAATCTGGAAATCAAGTCAGAACGCGATTTCGCTCGCAACCAGGAAAAGATTGCCAAGGAGCAGCAGTCGTTGGCCGAATCGCGAGAGCGGGTCGCCCGTCAGCAATCGAAGCTCGCCCTCGATTCGCTACAGTTTGTTCAGACCGATATCGACAATAAACTCAAGCCGCTGCCGGGCATGGCGGAGGTACGGATTGCCCTGATGAGGGCGATGGCGGACAAATGGAAAGAGTTGGAAGTCAAATTGACCGGTAATAAAGGGGATGCCACCGGTGAGCATGGAGAAGCGATTGCCACATTGATGGCCTCGCAAGGGCGAACGGCGGAGTCCTTAATGCAATTGGGGCAGGTTCAGGAAGCCGACGAGCTGTACGCGCGTTTAGTTGAGCAGGCGGAGCAGCGCGTCGTGTTGATGGAGGGGGTTGATGCAGCCCGTTTCAATCTAGCTTACTTGTGCAATCAACGCTCCAACACACAAAGCAAGCTCAATTCAGATCCCCAAGTCGCGATCGATCTCAATTTGCGTGCCCTCAGTTTAATGGATGATATCAAAGCCCATCCAAAGCCCAAGGTTTATGACTCGGCCACCGATGATAAGACTCCCGAGCAACGTGAGAAAGATCGCAATGACCTGAACGAAGGTATCAATTCAATTCATGCTTCCATACTGTCCAGCTTGGGTTCATCCTTCTTAGGGCTTGGCAAGCTACCGGAGGCAGCTAAATATTTTACAAGAGCTTACGAGTTGGGCGAAGCAAATTTATCTGCAATCCGCAGCCGACCGAATTTTTCATCCTTGAATGAAGCGGAACGCGATAACCTGACTGCGGCTCGACAGTTATCTCTTGATACTTCCGGGTTGGCGCTGGCCTACATTTACCTGCGATTAGGGCGAACAGAGGAATCGATCGCTCGTTATGAAGCTGCCATCGCAGGTCGCAGAGAGATTGTTGAGCGTCGACCGACGGTCGCTGCCTTGCAACAAGGCTTGGCAGGCTTCCTCGGAAATTATGGGAATGCATATCTATGGCTGGACCGTCCCCAAGATGCGAAACCGTTAATTGAAGAATCTCTCCAGCGACAGCAAGCTCTTCGTGCTGAAGACCCGAAGAATGCACGTTACAGTAGCGACGTCGCCATTGCTCATTATCGACTGGGTACGTACTACGATGTGATTGGTGACGCGACGAATGCAAGGAAACAATTCCAAAGCTGTAGAGACTTGCGCAACCAGCAGCTTGAGCTCTCCGTAAATGACAGCAATAAGAAGAGCTTGATGCTGGCGTTGGCACGATGTGGGGATATTGAAGAAGCCCGTGCATTAATCGATGCATTGGGCAAGTCTACTGCGCGAAGCGGCGAATTGCATTTGGAGCGAGCCCGAGCTTTGGCCCAGCTAAGCCGTCATTTTGCCAATGAACAAGAAAAATCCGCAACAATCGATGCGGCCTTTGTGGCGTTGGAGCGCGCAATCAAAGAAGGTTTTAGCGACCCGTTTCGTATCAAGGCCGAACAAGATCTTGATCCCCTCCACGCGGATCCTCGCTTCGAATCTTTGGTAGCTTCCGTGCATTGACTGGGTGCCATTTGTCTTCCACACGACCAGACGCCTCACTTTGGCAAGCTGACGTAGCAGGGCCGCACCTTTCCACGCGGATTCGTTCCGACGAGTGTCTGCTGTCTGAGCTTGGCCACGATCATCACCGGCATGCATCCGCATCAAAACAAGATTACGGCCAACAGCTACGTGTAGGGCCAACGGGCGATTCTTGTCTCTGTCGATGGTGAAACCGCAACACTTGAGTTCCGCTTTGCATTGTTTGGCACCGAATTGCGTATTCGAGAAATGAACATCCGTGATAGCAGCAAAGGTCTGATATCGAAGCAGATTTTCAAGCAGTTCGGGGTTTCAAGAAACGGAACCTCCAAGTTCTTGAATCGACTTTGCAGTAGAGGCGGATCGTCGATAGTCCATCACACTCTTGAGGAACAATGCGAGCAACAATGCGATGATCGACGTTAAAAAAAAGAGTCGACGTACAGTGAACTGAAAGCGCTTTTTGTTGTCCATCGGTTCAAGTCTTCGGTCATACGACAGAAAGAATCCATGTAAGTTTTGGGTTTGGGGCGGGAGCCATTCTAAACTTCCAACTCTGACCCAGTAGCATGACAACGGCTGAAGTTCCCAGCCGCCATCCGCCTCAGTTAAACCAATCTATCGTTCGCTGTGCAATCGATCCAGTTCCAATGTCCACAGTGGGTGGGCTAGGAAAATCGGTACTACGGGCTAAGCACCAAAGTGTGAAATTCGGAGCATGCAAGGTTCCTGCGCGATTCGGATCGAGTAGCGTGATCCCCACCGTCCCTTTGAAGCCCTATCGCGAAGCGAATTTCGAGTGACCGCCTCCGCTGCATGTAAACACTGCCCAAAAATAGGGATGCACCCATGGATCACTGGCGCCCGCTTCTTTACGCACCCTCAGAAATTCACGTTGTGCTTCGGCCAACGAACGGCTGATGGTTTGGCCACCGTTGAAATTTGTCATGGTGGACTTAATCAATTCCGGTGCCGTGTCGTCATAGACATCCCACAATCCAGAAACAACTGACTTCGCCCCTGACTGCAGAATAGCGCGTTGCAGGCCAAACAGATCAACGCCGGGTAGGGGTGACCCGTCGGCGAGGCCGGAGTAACAGGCGCTCAGGACCACGACGTCCGACTTGATCGGTAGGTTAAACAATTCCATTGCCGTCAAGCGTCCGTCAAAATCTCCGCCTGAGTTGCACAATAAAAAACTGGCCAAGGGTCGATC